>CAXRFJ010000708.1:0-3030 GCA_964229475.1 Rubrivirga sp. | reverse complement strand
GTTCCTGTCGCGGCCCGAGGTCCAGGTCGCGTTCAACGAGCTGACCGGCGACCTCCCGCCCCGGGCGTCGGCGTGGGAGGCGTCGGGGCTGGCGGCCGACCGCTACGCGCGGGCCTTTTTCGAGCAGCTCGGGCGCGTCCGCCCGACGCCCAAGATCCCGGAGCAGGAGCGGATCGCGCAGACCATCCGGACCTACGGCGAGGCCGCCGCGCGGGGCCAGATGACGATCGACGAGGCGCTCGCCGCGCTCGACGCCGACGTGGACCGGATCCTCGAGAAGCGCCGCTGGCTCCTCGACCGCGAGGCGGAGGGATGAGCACCGTCACCCACACCGACGCGGACCTCGCCACGACGCTCGGCCCGCCGGCCGCGCCCGCTGGGGCGACGAGGCGGGGGGAGCCGGGGCGGGGCTGGCGGCCGTCGCTGCCGGAGAGCGCCGCCAGCCGCGCGGCCCTCTGCTTTATCGCGCCGTCGCTCGTCGTCATCGGCGGGTTCTTCTTCCTGCCCGTCGCCGCCGCGCTCGCCCTCAGCCTGACCGACTTCGACCTCTACGCGCTCGCCGACCCCGGCACGGCGCGGTTCGTCGGGCTGAAGAACTACGTCGAGCTCGCCGGCGACCCGGACTTCTGGCAGGCCCTCCGGAATACGGCCTACTTCGTGGTCGTCGGCGGGCCGCTGTCCGTCGCCGTCTCGCTCGGCGCCGCGCTCCTCGTGAGCTCGAAGCTGACGCGGTGGAAGGGGCTCTGGCGGACCGTCTTCTTCGCGCCCGTCGTCACGACGCTCGTGGCCGTCGCCGTCGTCTGGCGCTACCTCTACAACGCCGAGTACGGGCTGCTCAACGCGGCGCTCGGCGCCGTCGGCATCCCCGCGATCGACTGGCTGGGCGACCCGGCGTGGGCGATGCCGGCGATCATCGGGCTGGCCGTGTGGAAAAACTTCGGCTACAACATGATCATCTTCGTGGCCGGGCTGGCGGGCGTCCCGGAGGAGCTCTACGAGGCGGCCGAGCTCGACGGCGCCGGGTGGTGGGCCCGGTTCCGCCACGTCACGGTCCCCGAGCTCGCCCCGACGTTCCTGTTCGTCGGCGTCATCACGATGATCGGCTACTTCCAGCTCTTCGCCGAGCCGTACGTCATGACCGAGGGCGGCCCGCTGCGGGCGACGGTCAGCGTGGTGTACCTGATGTACGAGGAGGGCTTCAAGTGGTGGAATCTGGGCTACGCCTCCGCCGTCGCCTTCGTCTTGTTCGCCCTGATGATGGTCGGGACGCTCGTCCAGCTCCGCCTCCAGCGGTCCGACTCGTGAGCGCCTGCCCCCATCACTTCGCGGACCCCGCCCGCCTCGATGCCGAGGCGGACGGACTCGCCGCCCGATGAACCGCCGCCTCGCCACGACGCTCCTCCACGGCGTGCTCCTCGTGGGCGCGGCGCTGACGGCGTTCCCGCTCCTGTGGATGGTCTCGGCGTCGCTCATGCCGACCGGCGAGGCGAGCACGTTCCCGCCGCCGCTCCTCCCGTCGGCCCCGACGGCCGAGCACTACCTCGCCCTGTTCGCGCGGGCCGACATGGGGCGCTACCTCCTCAACAGCGCGCTCGTGGCGACGGCGGTCACGCTCGTCTCGCTGTTCATCAACTCCCTCGCGGGGTACGCCTTCGCGAAGCTCCGCTTCCGGGGGCGCGAGCGGCTGTTCAAGTCGCTGCTGGCGGCGCTCGTGATCCCGGCGCAGGTGGCGATGCTCCCGCTCTTCCTGGAGATGCGCGCGCTCGGGCTCGTCAACTCGTACGCCGGCGTGATCGTCCCGGCGGCGGCCAGCATCTTCGGCATCTTCCTCATCCGCCAGTTCGCGCTGTCGATCCCCGACAGCCTTCTCGAAGCGGCCCGGATCGACGGGGCGACCGAGTTCGAGATCTACTGGCGCGTGGCGCTGCCCCTCCTCCGGCCCGTCCTCGTGACACTGGCCCTGTTCACGTTCATGGGCTCGTGGAACGACTTCATGTGGCCCCTCATCGTCCTCACCGACGACGACCTGTACACGCTGCCCGTCGCGCTCGCGACGCTCACGCGCGAGCGGGTCCAGGACAACGAGTTCATGATGGCCGGGGCCGTCGTGACCACGCTGCCCGTCCTCGTCGTCTTCCTCGCCCTCCAGCGCCAGTACGTCCGCGGCATCATGCTCGGCGGCGTGAAGGGCTGACCGCATCTAACCCCTCCCGTGGAGCTCGCTACGCAGACCACCGTCTCTTCCGCCGGCCTCGGCCGGGCCGTCCCGCCCACCCGCCTCCTGTCGAGCGGCCCGCTCTCGGCGGCCGTCACGGCCGGCGGCACGGGCGTCGTCTGGCACCGCGACGCCGAGGGCGCCGTCGACCTCACGCGCTGGCGGGGCGACCGCGTCGAGGACGCCGACGGGCTGGTCGTCTGGTTCCGCGACCTCGACTCGGGCCGCGTGTGGAGCGCCGGCTGGCAGCCGCTCGGGGCCGAGGCCGACAGCTACGAGGTCCGCTTCGGGCCGGGCACCGTCGAGTTCGTGCGGGAGGACGGCGGCGTCGAGACGCGCCTCTGCCTCGCGGCGGCCGAGGGCGCGCTCGTCGGGCGCGTCACGCTGCGGGCGCTGGACGGGGCGGCCCGGCGGGGCGAGATGACGACGTTCGCCGAGGCCGTCCTCCACGACCGCGGCGCGGACGCCGCGCACCCGGCGTTCTCGAAGCTGTTCGTGCAGACGGAGGCGGTCGAGGGCTCCCCGGCGCTCGTCGCCAAGCGCCGCCAGCGCTCGCCCGAGGACCCGCACGTCTGGCTGAGCCACTGGCTCGACGACGCCGCCGCAGACGTCTCGTGGGAGACCGACCGGTTCGCGTTCGTCGGGCGGGGGCGGAGCCGCCGCGACCCCGCCGCGCTCGACGCCCCCGGCCGCCTCGGCGGGACAACGGGCGCGGTCCTCGACCCCGTCGTCGCGCTCCGCACGGTCGTGGACGTGCCCGCGGAGGAGGCCGCGACGCGCGCGTTCGGGCTCGCCGGCGGGCGCTCGTGCGCCGG
>CAXRFJ010000707.1:0-11293 GCA_964229475.1 Rubrivirga sp. | reverse complement strand
CGTCCGCTCGCCCTGGATGGGCGGCCGGTCCGGCTCGGGTGGGCGGCCCGACGGCGGCGCCGGGCCGTCGGCGGTCGGCGCCAGCGCGGCGGCGGCGGCGCGGAGCGAGTCCGCGGACACGAGCTCGACCGAGGGCGGCGCCAGCGGGCCCTGCGTGAGGGCCCAGAACGACGCCGCGCCGAGCACGGGCAGGAGCAGAGCGAGGGTGAGGAGGCGCATCCCGGCGGTAGATCCCGGTCGGTATCGGTCGCTCCTGCTGCGACCTTAGGCGCGGGGCGGGGCGCCCGCCGCCCCGGGGAATCCCCTAGAGCCGGGGGAGGTCGCGGACCGTCCGCTCGCTCTCGACGTCGCCCGTGTGCTTCGTCGCGGCTGGCTCGAACAGGACCACCTCGGCGGTCGGCTCGGCGACCGGCCGGTGCGCGACGCCCCGCGGCACGACGACGATCTGGCCGGGCCCGAGCACGGCGTCCGGCGCGTCGCGGAACTCGATCCGGAGCCGCCCCGAGACCACCCAGAACAGCTCGTCCTCGTCGGCGTGGTCGTGCCAGACAAAGGCGCCCTCGAGCTTCGCCAGCTTCACCTGCTGGCCGTTCAGGTCGGCGACGACGTGCGGCGTCCACGTCGCGTCGAAGCGCGAGAACGTCTCGGCGAGGTCGATCGGGGTCACGGGCGTTCGGAGGACCGCGCGAGGGCGTCGAGCCGGCCGAGGGATCGCCCTCGGAGCCAGGGGATCCACCCGACGAGGAGGAGGAGCCCGCGACCCACCGAGGCAGCCGCGACGGCCCACGCCCGCCGCCTCACGATCACCACGAGCCCGACCGCGAACCAGACGGCGAACACGACGGAGACGAGGGCCATGGGGTCAGGCGGCGTGGGAGGGCACCGTACGCCCCACCTCCCCGGTCGGTTGCCCGCCGCGGCCGTCCGGCTCGTACGCCAGGTTCGGCGACAGCCAGCGCTCGACCTCTCCGACCGGCATCCCCTTCCGCGCGGCGTAGTCCTCGACCTGGTCGCGCCCGAGGGGACCGACGTTGAAGTAGGCCGCGTCCGGGTGCGCGAAGTAGACGCCGCAGACGGTCGCGGGCGGCGTCATGGCGAGGTGCTCGGTGAGGCCGGCCCCCGTGTGGTGCTCGGCGTCGAGGAGGCGGAACAGCGTGACCTTCTCGGTGTGGTCGGGCTGGGCCGGGTAGCCGGGCGCGGGGCGGATGCCGCGGTAGCGCTCGCGGAGGATCTCGTCGTCGCTCAGGGACTCGCCGGGCGCGTAGCCCCACGCCTCGCGGCGGACGTGCGCGTGGAGCCACTCGGCGCAGGCCTCCGCCAGCCGGTCGGCGAGCGACTGGGCCAGGATGGCGCGGTAGTCGTCGTGGGCCGCGCGGGCCTCGGCCGCCAGGGCCTCGGCGCCGTGGACCGAGACGACGAACGCGCCGACGTGGTCGCCCGCGGGCGCCACGAAGTCGGCGAGGGCCCGGTTGGGCTTGCCGGGCGTCTTCTGCGTCTGCTGGCGGAGCGTGTGGAGCACGGCCCCGCCCGCCTTGGTGTCGAGGCGGACGTCGTCGCCGTCGGCGCGGGCGGGGAACAGGCCATAGACGGCCGTCGGCGACAGGAGGCCGTCGCGCTCGACCTCGTCGAGGAGCGCCCGCGCGTCGTCGTAGAGCTTGCGCGCGGCCTCGCCCTTGACCGGGTCGTCGAGGATCTGGGGGAAGCCGCCGCGCAGCTCCCAGGCGATAAAGAACGGGCCCCAGTCGATCCACTCGCGGAGCTCGCCCACGCTGGCCTCGGCCGGGTGGACGCCGAGGCGGTTCGGCACGGGGAGGTCGTCGAACGCGACCTCCGGCCGGTTGGCCCGCGCCTCGTCGATCGGGAGGAGCGTCTGCGTCCGCTGGCGGGCGGCGTAGCGCTCGCGGACGGCGGCGTAGTCGTCGGCCACGTCGCGCGCGAACTCCTCGCGGCCCTCGCCGACGAGCGCCGCGACGGCCGGGACCGACTTCGAGGCGTCGAGCACGTGGACGGCCGGGCCCGAGTAGTGCGGCGCCACCTTCACGGCCGTGTGGAGCTTCGAGGTCGTCGCCCCGCCGATGAGGAGCGGGAGCTTCAGGCCCGCCCGCTCCATCTCCTTCGCCACGTGGACCATCTCGTCGAGCGACGGCGTGATGAGCCCGCTCAGGCCGATGGCGTCGACGGCGTGCTCGCGGGCGGCGTCGAGGATCGTCTGCGAGGGCACCATCACGCCGAGGTCGACCACGTCGTACCCGTTGCACCCGAGGACGACGCCGACGATGTTCTTGCCGATGTCGTGGACGTCGCCCTTGACGGTCGCCATGAGCACCTTCGTGCGGGCCTGCGCCTCGACCTGCTCGGCCTCGATGAACGGCGTGAGGTAGGCCACGGCCCGCTTCATCACCCGGGCCGACTTCACGACCTGCGGGAGGAACATCTTCCCCGCCCCGAACAGGTCGCCGACGCGGTTCATCCCGGCCATCAGCGGCCCCTCGATCACGTCGAGCGGGCGGTCGTATTTCTGGCGGGCCTCCTCCGTATCGGCCTCGACGTGGTCCGTGATGCCTTTGACGAGCGCGTGGCTCAGGCGCTCCTCGACGGTCCCGCTCCGCCACGCGGCCGTCTCCGCCTCGGCGCCGAGGCCGGCGGCGTCGCGGTAACGCTCGGCGAGGTCCACCAGCCGCTCCGTCGCGTCGTCGCGGCGGTCGAAGAGGACGTCCTCGACGGCCTCCTTCAGCTCGGGGTCGAGGTCGTCGTAGACCGCCAGCTGGCCGGCGTTGACGATGCCCATGTCCATCCCGGCCCGGACGGCGTGGTACAGGAACGCCGAGTGCATCGCCTCGCGGACGGGCTCGTTGCCGCGGAACGAGAAGCTGAGGTTCGAGACGCCCCCCGAGACGCGCGCGCCGGGCAGGTGCTCCTTGATCCACCGCGTCGCCTCGAGAAAGTCGATCGCGTAGCGCCGGTGCTCGTCGAGCCCGGTCGCGACGGCGAAGATGTTCGGGTCGAAGACGACGTCCTCGGCCGGGATCCCGACCTCCTCGGTCAGGATCCGGTAGGCCCGTCCGCAGACCTCGATCCGGCGTTCCAGGGTGTCGGCCTGGCCGTCCTCGTCGAAGGCCATCACGATGACGGCGGCGCCGTAGTCGCGCGCCCGCTCGGCCTGCCGGCGGAAGCTCTCCTCGCCCTCCTTCAGCGAGATCGAGTTGACGACCGGCTTGCCCGGGACGCACTTCAGCCCGGCCTCGATGACGTCCCACGTCGACGAGTCGACGACGACCGGGACGCGGGCGATGTCGGGCTCGGCCATCGCGAGGAGCAGGAACCGCTGCATGGCCGCGGCGCTGTCGAGCATCCCCTCGTCCATGTTCACGTCGACCATCTGCGCGCCGGCCTCGACCTGCTGCGCGGCGACGCTCAGCGCCTCGTCATAATCGTTCTCTTTGATGAGCCGGGCGAAGCGGCGGGAGCCCGTCACGTTCGTCCGCTCGCCGATGTTGACGAAGTTGGTCTCGGGGCGGATCGTGAGCGTCTCGAGCCCGGCCGCGCGGAACGTCCGGGTGGGCGCGGACGGCCGCCGAGGCGGGAGGTCCCGGACGGCCTCGGCCATGGCGCGGATGTGGTCGGGCGTGGTCCCGCAGCACCCGCCGACGAGGTTGAGCAGGCCCTCCTCGGCGTAGGCGCGGGCCTGCTCGGCCATGAAGGCCGGGCCCTCGTCGTAGCCGCCGAGCTCGTTGGGCAGCCCGGCGTTCGGGTAGAGGGAGACGTAGGCCGGCGTCGCGGCCGCCAGTTCTTCGAGGAACGGCCGCATCTGGGCGCTGCCGAGCGCGCAGTTGAGCCCGACGCTGAGGAGGGTCGGCGCGTGGGCGAGCGACGTGTGGAACGCCTCGACGGTCTGCCCCACGAGCGTCCGCCCCGACTGGTCGACGATCGTCCCCGAGATCATGACGGGCGGCAGCGAGCCCGTCGCGCGGAGGTGCTCGCGTAGGGCGACGACGGCCGCCTTCGCGTTGAGCGTGTCGAAGATGGTTTCGACGAGGAGCACGTCGGCCCCGCCGTCGACGAGCCCGCGGACCTGCGTCGCATACGCGTCCTTGACCTCGTCGAAGGTGACGGCGCGGTGGCCGGGGTCCTCGACGTCGGGCGAGAGCGAGAGCGTCCGATTCATCGGCCCGATCGAGCCGGCCACGAACCGCGGCCGGTCGGCGGTGGCGGCCTCGTCGCACGCGGCCCGCGCGAGCCGCGCGGCCTCGACGTTGAGCTCGTAGGCGAGGTCCGAGAGGTCGTAGTCCGCGAGGGAGACGGCCTGGGCGTTGAACGTGTTCGTCGAGAGGACGTCGGCGCCGGCGTCGAGGTACTGGCGGTGGATCCCGGCGACGACGTCGGGCTGCGTGAGGCACAGCAGATCGTTCGCCCCCGCGAGCGAGGCCGGCCAGTCCGCAAACCGGTCGCCGCGGATGTCGGCCTCGGTGACCCCGGCGCGCTGGATCATGGTGCCCATGGCCCCGTCGAGGACGAGGATCCGGCGGTCGAGAATCGGGCGGAGGGTGTCGAGCGTCGTCATCGGGCGCGGCGTGGCGGCCGACACGCTAGGCGCGTGCGCCGGGCCCGCGCGGCCGGATCGGGGACGGGCCGGATCCTCACACGCCTCCCGCGGGCCGACCGCACGGCTCAGGTACAGGCCCAGCCGAACGCGAGCACGTCCGGGTGCTCGGGGCACACCGTGAGGTGCCCCGTCCCCATGTCGCCGAACACGATGGGCAGCGTGTCGTCGGAGACGATCTGGAAGACGACCCGCATCGCGGTCCCGCACCGCGGGCACGCCGGACGCTCGGGCCCCTGGACCCACGCGGGCCAGCCGCCCAGCTTGTCGCGCTCGACGAGGCCGTGCCGGTAGACCTCGTCCCAGGCCGCGTCCGGGAGATCCACGTCGGGGGCGTCCTCGGGGGTGGGCAGGTCGTCGACGGCCCGCCAGCCGGTGATCCGCCGCGGCGGGAACGCGCCCGGGAGCTCGGGCGCGGCGTCGCCCCCCTCGCCGTCCGGCGCCACGCGGCGGGCGACGACACACGCCGAGAACGGGAAGAACGCCTCGCAGTCGACCTCGCAGAGCGGGTCCTGCGACGTGCAGTAGAACAGCTGGAGGAGCCCGCTCCCGAGGCCGGCCCGGGCCGCCTCGGGCGCGTCGCGGGGGTCGAGTTGGAGGAGGAGCTGGAGCGGGCGCCCGCAGTTCGGACACGTCGGCCAGGCGTCGCCCGCCGGGATCCAGGCGGTCCCGCCGAGCTTCGACGCCGTGCGCGGGCCGTCGTCGTCGGCCGTCTCGGGCAGCCAGGCGGTGCGGACGTAGGGGCGGAGCGCGGCGGGGACGTCCATGCGGAGGCGGGCGGTGTCCCGCCGAGACGCCGCGAGCGCCCGGAAGGTGCCCGAGGCGGGCGGCCTAGAGGCCCAGCGCCCTCCGGAGCCGGTCGCCGCGGACGGTGACCGACGGGACCACGATCACGTCGTCGTCGCCGGCCAGCGGCGAGGGGCTGTAGAACAGGCCGATCTCGGGGCTCAGGCCGAGGTCCGGCCATCCGAACCGGCCGCCGACGACGAGGCCGAGCGCGACGGGCGTGTCGAGGGCGTCGTCGGCGAACGGCGTGAGGTCCTGGAGGCGGAGCGCGCCGTAGGGCACCACGTGCGGGGCGCCCTCGATGGGCCCGGGCGAGGCGACGACCGTGGCCTCGAGGTGGAGGTGGCTCGCCCCGATCACGCCCGCGCCCACGATCAGCGCGGTCCCGGCGTCGCCGTCGAGCGGGCCCGACAGCCGGCGCTTGTAGCTGGCCGTGAGGCTCCCGAGGCCGATGAGGCGGACGCCGACGTCGGACCGCTCGTCGAGCCCGAGGCGGGCCTCGTTGCCGAGCATCAGCGCCGGGCCGCCCGGCTCGTCGCCGCGGTCGAGGTCGCGGCGGGCGGAGGCCACCTGGAGGACCGCGCTCGGCTCGATCTCGCGCGGCGCCACGGTCGCGGGCGTCGACCCGACGGTGTACGGCACGCACCCGGCGAGCCCGATCACGGCGAACAGGAGGAGCAGGCGGGCGGGCATCGGACGGGGGGATCCGGACGCCGCCAAGCTAGGGCCGTGCGCCGGCCGGCACCCGCCCCCCGGCCGGCCCTCCGCGGAGCCCCACCGATGGGCGCCGACGCCGCCCCGACCGGCGCCCGGCCGCGCCCCGCACATCCATCGGTTCTTTTCACCCCTGTCTTGTACGCGATCTTGCACCCGGCCTATCGTCCGCCAGCCCCTCCGTCGCGCGCCCCCCGCGCAACCCCCAGCGGTCGCCCTCGTAGGGCGGCCCGCCGTGCGCCCTGCACCTCGGCTCCGCCGCGGTGCCGTTCGCGACAGCGTGGTGCATCCGGCCCCACCCATACAACTCTCCAGCAGAGCCTCCGTTGGAGGCCCGACTCTCCCGCGTCCCCCATGCCCCTCCGGTTCCTCCCCCTCCTGCTGGCCCTGCTGGTCGCCGCGCCCGCGATCGCCCAGCCCGGCGCGCGCCCGCCGGGCGCCGGCACCGCCCCGATCGTCGACGACGTCACGGGGGCCCCGCTCCCGCAGGCCACGCTCGCGCTCTACGCGCTGCCCGACACGTCGTTCGCGACCGGCGGCGCGGCCGACGTCGACGGGGCCGTCTCCATCGACCCCGTCCGGCCCGGCCGGTACGTCGCCCGCGTGAGCTTCATCGGCTACGACACGCAGGCGCTCGAGGCCTTCGAGGTGGCCGCCGGCTCCCCGACCGCGCTCGGGGAGGTGCGCCTGGCGGAGGGCGCCGAGGTGCTCGGCGAGGCCGAGGTGACCGCCCGGCGCGAGTTCGTCGAGCAGCAGGCCGACCGGACGGTCTACAACGTCCAGGAGCAGGCCGTGACGGCGGGCGGGAGCGCCATCGAGACGCTCCAGACGCTCCCCTCGCTCGAGGTCGACACGGACGGCAACATCTCGCTGCGGGGCAACCAGAACGTCGTGATCCAGATCGACGGCCGCCCGGTCCCGGTGCGCGGCGCCTTCCTCGCCGCGCTGCTCCGCCAGATCCCGGCCGAGAAGGTCGAGCGCGTCGAGGTCATCCCGAACCCGTCGGCGAAGTACGAGCCCGACGGGATGGGCGGGATCATCAACATCGTGCTCGTGGAGGGGACCGACCGCGGGCTCTCGGGCGGCCTCACGCTCGGCGGCGGGACGGAGCTCTCGGGCCAGATCGGCGCCACCCTCAGCTACCAGGCGGGGCCGTGGGACACGAACGTCCAGTACGGCTACCGCTACGGCGAGCGCGAGACGACGTTCGAGACCGAGACGCGCCAGCTCGATGGGGCCTTCTCCATCTTCCAGCTCGGCGACAGCGGGAACGACGAGAGCTCCCACTTCCTCAACGGCTCGGCGACCTACGACCTCGGCCCGACCACCACGCTCACGGCCGAGGGCTCGTTCGGCTTCCGCGACGGGACCACGAACGGCCTGACGACCTTCGAGCGGACGATCGGTGGCGGCGCGCCGATCGAGACGTTCCGCGACATCGACAACGACTCGGACGGGCTCAACGGCGACGCCGCGCTCGTCTTCCGGCGCCGGTTCGAGAACGCCATGGACAGCGGCTCCGGCGGCGGCTCCGGCGGCGGGCGCGTCCGGATGGGCGGCCCCGGCTTCGGCGGCCCGCGCGGCGGCGGCGGCGCCCAGAGCGACCACGAGCTGGCCGTCGAGACGCGCTACACGCACTTCGAGAACGGCGGCCTCGGGCTCTTCCTCGACCTCACCAGCGACGACGCCCTCACCGGCGTCCAGTCGCAGACGACCGACCAGATCAACGACGAGGCCTCGTTCCAGGTCGACTACACGCGGCCCGTCGGCCCGCTCAAGCTCGAGCTCGGCACGAAGGCCTCGGCAGAGTGGGTCGCCAGCGACAGCGAGTTCCTGGTCGGCGACACGCGCGACGACCTCGAGATCGACCCGAACCAGACCAACGCGTTCGACTACGACCGCCAGATCCTCGCGGTCTACGTCCAGGGGGCCCGCCCGCTCGGGCCGTTCCAGGCCCAGGTCGGGCTCCGCGCCGAGTACGCCCAGCGCAACTTCGACTTGCTCACGGAGCTGCCCGAGGAGGCCAACCCGTTCCTCGACCCGACCGCCGAGACGCAGCAGAGCTACACGAGCCTGTTCCCGAGCGCCTTCCTGACGTACGCCGTCGAGCCGGGCACGCTCGTCAAGGGCTCGTACTCGCGCCGGATCCAGCGCCCGCGGACGTTCTTCCTCAACCCGTTCCCGGACCTCTCCGACACGACGTTCGTCCGCGTGGGCAACCCGGCCCTCCGACCCGAATACACCGACTCGTTCGAGCTCACGCTCCAGTACAAGTTCTTCGCGACGCTCACGCCGTTCTACCGGCGGACGACCGACTCCATCACGCGGCGCGTCTCGACCGACCCGGAGACGGGCGTCGGCCTGTTCTCGATCGCGAACCTCGACACGGAGACGAACTACGGCGCCGACCTCACCTTCTTCGGCCAGTTCGGCCCGCTCCGCGGGTTCGTGTCGGGCAGCGTCTACCAGGCCGTCCTCGCCGACGCGACGCCGGGCACCGACGACGTCTCGGCCCTCTCGCACAACGCCCGCGCGAGCCTCCAGTGGGAGGTCCGCGACGGGACGAACCTCCAGGGCTTCGTGTTCTACAACGGCGCCCAGCCCTCCGTCGACGGCGAGCGGAAGGCGTTCGCGTTCTCGACGATCGGGCTCAACCAGCGGCTCACGGAGAGCCTCCAGCTGGCGGCCCGCGTCAACGACCCGTTCGGGCTGGCCCGGTTCGAGTTCCAGACCGACGACGGCCGCGTCTTCCGCGACACGTCGTTCGACCCGGCCATCCGCCAGGCCTCGTTCACGCTGACCTACACGTTCGGCTCGAACCAGAACCGCCCGCAGCAGCCGCAGCAGCCCCAGCAGGGCGGCGGCATGGACGACGGGTTCGGGATCTAGGGCCGCCGCGTGATCCGTGGCGCGTGACCGGCCCGCCCTCACGCGTCACGGATCACGCAGCGTCGGCGGCTGGCCGTAGCGGTTCGGCCCCGGGTCGCCGGGGAGGACCAGCCAGTAGAGCAGGAGCAGCCCGGCGACGGGCACGAGGCCGACGGCCACGAGCAGGCTGCTCCGCCCGGTGTCGTGGAGGCGCCGGGCGACGGCCGAGAGGGCCGGGAAGAACGAGACGGCGAGGTAGAGCGCGACCACGGCGCTCGCGGCGATCCACCCCGTGCCGCCCCACTGCCCCACGAGGGCCGAGGCCGCCACCAGCGCCGCCGTCACGAGCGCGTGGACGAGGGCGAAGCCCCACAGCTCCGCCCGCGACGCGCGCCCGTCGAAGTCGGCGAACGCGGCGAGGACGTGGAGGTAGGCGGCGGCGGGCGACACGGGACCGGGGGCGACGTGCCGAGGATACCGCGGGCCCCTCCCGCCTCGGCGCCGAGACGGGGGGAGGCAGTCCGATGCCGGATCGGGCCTCGACCCGGCCTCCGCTGGCGACGCGCGCCGCCAGCGGGGCGGTGGCTACTCCGTGCCGAACTGGCGGTCGGCCTCGGTCGGCGTCTCGACCCAGTCGGCGACGAACACGTTCGTGTCGCGGCTGTCGGCCCGGTCGCCGCGGCGGTTCGAGGCGAAGACGAGCTTCGTACCGTCGGGCGAGAACATGGGGAAGGCGTCGAACGTGCCGCTGAAGGTCACGCGCTCGAGGCCCGAGCCGTCGAGGTTCACCAGGAACAGGTCGAACTCCCGGCCGCCCTCCGCGAGCGTGTGGTGGTTCGAGGAGAACAGGATCTGCTCGCCGGACGGGTGGAAGAACGGGGCCCAGTTGGCGCCCGGGAGGCGGGTCACCTGGCGGGCGTTCGAGCCGTCGGCGTCGGCGACGTAGAGGTCGAGGGCGCCGGGCTGGATGGCGTCCTGGGCCAGGAGCGCGCGGTAGGCCTCGGCGTCGGCGCCGGTCGGGCGGGAGGCGCGCCAGACGATCTTCGAGCCGTCGGGCGAGAAGAACGCGCCGCCGTCGTAGCCGAGCGTGTCGGTGAGCTGGAGGAGGTCGCCGGTCTCCGTGTCGTAGCGCCAGAGCTCGAGGTCGCCGGAGCGCGTCGAGGTAAAGAGGACGTACCGGCCGTCGGGGCTGACGGTCGCCTCGGCGTCGTAGCCCTCGCCGCCGATGAGGACCTCCGGGTTCGAGCCGTCGGCGTCGGCGACGTAGATGTCGTAGGTCGGGAAGATGTCCCAGACGTAGCGGCCCGTCTGCGACGCCGCCGTGACCGGGCACGCGTCGCCGCCGGGGTGCGTCGAGGCGTAGACGACCCGGTCGTTCGAGAGGAAGTAGCCGCAGGTGGTCCGGCCGCGGCCCGTCGAGACGAGCTCGGCGCCGGCGCCGCTCCGGCCGGCGCCCTCGGCCACCGACATCACGAACTGCTGGTCGCAGCCCTGGGGGTTGATCGCGTCCCAGTCGCTCTGGAAGATGAGCGCGGCGCCGTCGGGGCTCCAGTAGGCCTCGGCGTTGTTGCCGCCGAACGTGAGCTGGCGGACGTTGCGGAGGCGGACCTCACCCGGGAACCGGAGGCTGTCGGCGCCGACGTCGTACGCCACCGCGTCGTCGCCGGAGGCCGGGGCGCCGGTGAGGGGGCGGTCGGCCTGGGACGCCGCGACGGCCGCCTCCGTGTCCTCGGCCAGACGGGTGGCGGCCGTCTGGCAGGCCGGGAGAATCGTGAGCGCCGCGAGGGCGAGAACGAGCAGTCGTCGCATGGGAACCGGGAATGAGAGCGTCCGTGACAGGCCAGCCTAACGCGCCGGGGGTGCCCTGAGTCGGCCTCCCGGCCCCTTTCCTCCCTTCTTCGACTCCCCCATGCGCGCGCCCGAGAGCCCCCCGCTCGACTTCCAGACCGACGTCGTCGAGGCCAGCCGCGAGCGGCCCGTCCTCGTGGACTTCTGGGCGCCGTGGTGCGGGCCGTGCCGGGTGCTCGGGCCGACGCTCGACAAGCTGGCGGACGAGGCCGGCGGGCGGTGGCGGCTCGTGAAGGTGAACACGGACGAGGCGCCGGGGCTGATGCAGCAGTTCGGCATCCGCGGGATCCCGGCCGTCAAGCTGTTCGCCGACGGGGCCGTGGCCGCCGAGTTCACGGGCGCGCTCCCCGAGCACGTCCTCCGCCAGTGGCTCGACGAGCACCTCCCGTCGCCGGCCCGCAAGCACGCGAAGGCCGCCGAGGCGGCCGCCATCACCCTGGACCCCAAGGAGACACCCGAGGACGAGCGCCGCACGCC
>CAXRFJ010000706.1:0-4093 GCA_964229475.1 Rubrivirga sp. | reverse complement strand
CGTGTGCTCTTCCGATCGGCGTCGTCGAGGGCCGTCAGGCCGACGCGGCGGGGCGGGCCGAGGTGCGTGCCGGCGAGGTAGGCCCGCGCGTACGGCGCGTCGAGGCCCGCGAGGAACGCCTCCAGCGACGACGCGGCCGCCGCCGACCGGCGCCGCGCGTCCGGCTCGGCGTCCGGCACGAGCGCCTCCAGCCCGATGGGCTCTTCGGTGAAGACCTTGACCACGTCCACGCCCGCAGAATCGTCCGCCGCGCTCCCGCGTTCCCCCGGCGTCCCCGCACGTGCCGATGAAAGCCGTTACCTCCGCCCTGACGTGGGCCGCCATCGTCGGGCTCATCCTGCTCCTGCTCCCGACGATGCTCCTCGTCCGGCTGTTCGACCGGACGCCCGCCCGCGTCTACACCGGCCGGACGTTCCGGATCGTCGGGAGCTGGGTCACGAAGCTCAACCCGGCGTGGCACGTCACCGTCGAGCCGGTCGACGCGGCGACCGTCCGGCACCCGTACGTCGTCGTCAGCAACCACCAGTCGCAGGCCGACATCCCGGCCATCTCGCTCCTGCCGTGGGAGATGAAGTGGGTCGCCAAGAAGGAGCTGTTCGACCTCCCCGTGATGGGCTGGCTGATGCGGCTGGCCGGTGACATCCCGGTCGACCGGAAGGACCAGCGGAGCCGGTCGACGGTCCTCGGCCGGGCCACGCGCGTGCTCCGGCACGGCACGTCGGTGATGTTCTTCCCCGAGGGGACGCGCTCGCGCGACGGCCGCGTCAAGCGGTTCCACGACGGCGCGTTCCGGCTCGCCATCCAGGCCGGCGTGCCGGTCCTCCCGGTCGCCATCGACGGGACGATGGACGCGCTCCCCAAGCACGGCTGGCGGTTCTCGCGCGCCGACGTCCGCATCGCCGTCCTCGACCCGGTGCCCACCGACGGGCTCGGCCCCGACGACGTGGACGCCCTCCGCGACCGCGTCCGCCAGCGGATCGTGGAGCAGGTCGCGGCGTGGCGCGAGCTGCCCGCCGCGGCGGCCGACGCGCTGGCCGTGAGCCCCGCCGCCGCGCTCGCCGAGGCGGGCGAAGACGGGGCGAAGAGCGGCCCCGCCCGCGCCCGGGTCCCCGGCTCGGCTTGATCTGCCCGGTCCGGATTCCCTAGTTTAGTCGCCCATCGCCGCCCTGGCGGACGATTGCCCGATAGCTCAATTGGCAGAGCGCCAGTTTCTGGATCTGGAGGTTCAAGGTTCGATTCCTTGTCGGGCAGCCCCCTCACGATGACGCCCCCGACGGACGACTCCGTCGGGGGCGTCTCATTTGAACGCCCCCGGCCCCTCTCCCGCGGGGGGCGGTGGCCCCGGGCCGCCGACGGCACCGCGCGCTAGGCCGTCCGCGCGAGCTGGTCCTGCTTCGGCGTCTGCCCGACGTGGTCGCGGTAGACCCGGATAAAGTGGCTCACGGACCCGAACCCGACGGCCGCCGCCACGTCGGTCACGCTCCGGTCGGGGTCGGCGAGGAGTTGTTTGGCCCGGTCCACCCGGAGCCGGGTGAGGTAGGCGACCGGCGTGATGCCGAACTCGTTGCGGAAGGCCCGATAGAACGTCGGCTCGCTCATGCACGCCGCCTCGGCGAGGTCGGCGACGCGGAGCGGCTCGTGCATCCGGCGCTTGGCGACCTCGGCCGCCGCGGCCAGCCCGTGCCGCGCCGCCCGGCGCTCGCTCTCTTCCAGGAGGAGCTTCCGCGCCTCGACGCGGAGCATCCGGACCACGAGCTCCTGCACCCCGAGGTCGATGAGGACGTCCTTGTCCGGCGCGTCCTCCACGAACAGCCCGACGAGCTGGCGGACCGTGTGCTCGATCCCGGGCGTGTTCATGAAGTGGACGACGGCGTCGTCGTCGTAGCGCCAGTCGCCGGAGGCCTCGGAGCGGGGGGCCGTCTCGTTGAGCCGCGCCGCGACCTCCCGCACCCGCGCCCGGTCGATCTCGATGGTCAGGCACTTGGTCGGGCTCGCGTCCGAGGCGCCCGGGAAGTCGATCTCGATGGTCTGCCCCGTCGGCACCACGAGCGACTCGAGCGGGAGGAACGGGATGGCGGCGCCGGTCGCGGTGTGGACCACCTTCTTGCCCGTAACCATCCCGCAGTAGAGCGGGTTCGAGGCCTGGAGCGGCACGCGCTCGGCCGGCCGGAACGTGTCGTAGACGGCGAACTCGGCGCCCTCGGCCCCGAAGGTCACCCGGTTCTCGACGAGGTCCTGCGGGGCGTGGTCGCGGGCGACGCGGGCCAGCCGGGCGCGGAAGGTGGTTTCCATAAGGCCAGGGGGCGGGGCGCGGGGCCGGCAACAGGAGGGGCCCGATAGGATACCGCGACTTTCTGAGAGGAGATCCCTAGAAGTCTCCGGAAGCCCTTCCGATGTTGGGTCCGATCGTCTTCGCCCGGCCCCGCGCCGGCCCCATTCCTCTTCTCTCTCTCCCTCCATGGTTTACGACCGCCCGCAGCTCAAGGAGCGCTACCTCAACTACATCGGCGGCGAGTTCGTCGAGCCCGTCGAGGGCCAGTACTTCGACAACCCGTCGCCCATCGACGGGAAGACCTTCACCCAGGTCCCCCGCTCCACCGCGGAGGACGTCGACAACGCCGTGGCCGCGGCGCAGAAGGCGTTCGACGAGACGTGGAAGCACACGTCGGTGACCGACCGGGCCAACATGCTCAACCGGATCGCCGACATCACGGAGGCGAATCTGGAGCACCTCGCCCTCGTCGACACCATCGACAACGGCAAGCCGATCCGCGAGACGCTCGCGGCCGACATGCCGCTCGTGGTCGACCACTTCCGTTACTTCGCGGGCGTCATCCGGGCCCAGGAGGGCGGGATCTCGGAGCTCGACGAGGACACCGTCTCGATCAACCTCCACGAGCCGCTCGGCGTGGTCGGCCAGATCATCCCGTGGAACTTCCCGCTCCTCATGGCGGCGTGGAAGCTGGCGCCGGCGCTCGCGGCCGGCAACTGCGTGGTCATCAAGCCGGCCGAGCAGACGCCCGTCTCCATCATGGAGTGGCTGGACCTCGTGAAGGACGAGATCCCGGCCGGCGTCGTCAACGTGGTCCACGGGTACGGGCCGGAGGCCGGCAAGCCGCTCGCCCAGCACGAGGGGATCCGCAAGATCGCGTTCACGGGCGAGACCACGACGGGCCGCCTCATCATGCAGTACGCCTCGGAGAACCTCATCCCGATGACGCTCGAGCTCGGAGGCAAGTCGCCGAACGTGTTCTTCGAGAGCGTGATGGACGCCGACGACGACTTTTTCGACAAGTGCCTCGAGGGCGCGGCCATGTTCGCCCTGAACCAGGGCGAGGTCTGCACGTGCCCGTCCCGGATCCTCGTCCAGGAGTCGATCGCCGACGCGTTCCTCGAGCGCCTCACGGCCCGCGTCAACGCAATCAAGGTCGGCAACCCGCTCGACGACGCGACGATGGTCGGGGCCCAGGCCTCGAACGACCAGTACGAGAAGATCCAGCGGTACCTCAAGGTCGGCAAGGAGGAAGGCGCCGAGGTCCTCGCCGGCGGCGACGTGGCCCGCAACGCGGAGCCCACGATGAGCGTCGCGGAGGAGGGCGGCGGGACCGCCACGGCGACCGGCACCGCGGCCGGCGTCGGCGGCGACGGCGCGGCCTCGGGCGACGGCTACTCGGGCGTGCCCGAGGGCGGCTACTACATCCAGCCGACCGTCTTCAAGGGCGACAACTCGATGCGGGTCTTCCAGGAGGAGATCTTCGGCCCGGTCGTCTCCGTGACCACGTTCAAGGACGAGGCGGAGGCCATCGAGATCGCCAACGAGACGCTCTACGGCCTCGGCGCCGGCGTCTGGACGCGCGACGCGCACCAGCTCTACCGCGTGCCCCGCGCCATCGAGGCCGGCCGCGTGTGGGTGAACTGCTACCACCTCTACCCGGCCCACGCCGCCTTCGGCGGCTACAAGAAGTCGGGCATCGGCCGCGAGAACCACAAGATGATGCTCGCGCACTACCAGCAGACCAAGAACCTGCTGGTGTCGTACTCGAAGAAGGCCCTCGGCTTCTTCTAGGCCGCTCCCGGCCTCTCAGCCCGCGGG
>CAXRFJ010000705.1:0-10910 GCA_964229475.1 Rubrivirga sp. | reverse complement strand
TCTCGCCCGGCGCCGAGACCATCGAGGCGCCCGGCTTCGACTCGGCGGCGTGGGTCGACGCCGTGCGCGAGGCCGAGACCGACGCCCAGCGCGTCGCCCTCTCCGCCCAGCTCCTCGACGCGGTCGACTGGCGCGTCGCGTGCGGCGAGGACGACCCGACGGCCGAGGGCCGCGGCGTCGTCCGCCTCGTGGGCCTCAGCGCCAACGAGTCGCTCGCCGAGATCACCTGCCAGCGGTTCCCCTACCAGGCCACGTTCGCGCTCGTCAACGCCGAGGCGGGCAAGCCGCCCCAGCTCGTCCGCGCGCTCGGCGTCACGGAGCACGGGCGCGTCGTGGCCGACACGACGGCCAGCTTTTTCGGCCTCCTCACGCACGACCACGCCGCCGAGCCCGACCGGTTCTCGATCCTGACCAAGAGCGCCGGCCACGGCGGCTGCGGGACCGAGGCCGACTACCGCCTCCGCCCCGACGGAGGCGCCTCCATCGTCGAGGTCCGCGCCCACCCGTCCTGCGACGCCCCGCTCCCGCCCGAGGAGTGGCCCGTCTCCTTCCCGCTCGAATGACCGTCACCGTCCACCCCGCCGCCGCCCTGGCCGGCACGCCCGCGCTCCCCGCCGACAAGTCGGTCTCCCACCGCGCCGCCCTCTTCGCCGCCCTCGCCGACGGCGAGAGCGAGATCGTCGGGTTCTCCGACGCCGCCGACCCGCACTCGACGCTGGCCTGCCTCCGCGGGCTGGGCGTCGAGATCGAGGCGCGCGAGGACGTCCTCGGCGCCGACGGCGTGCCGAGCCTGTTCGTGAACGGGAAGGGCCTCGACGGCCTCCGGGCGCCCGCCTCGGCGCTCGACTGCGGCAACTCGGGCCCGACGATGCGCCTCCTGGCCGGCCTCCTGGCCGGCCGGCCCTTCGAGTCGACCCTCGTCGGCGACGCGTCGCTGACGCCGCGGCCGATGGGCCGGGTCGCGACGCCGCTCGGGCAGATGGGCGCGCGGATCGGGATGACCGACGGCCACGCCCCGCTCGTCGTCCACGGCGGCCCGCTGTCGGGGATCACGTACCGGCTGCCGGTCGCCTCCGCCCAGGTCAAGAGCGCCGTCCTGCTGGCCGGCCTCAGCGCCAGCGGCACGACGACCGTCGTCGAGCCCGTCGCCACGCGCGACCACACCGAGCGGATGCTCGAGCTCGACGTGATGGAGGTCGGCGGCGAGCGGCACGTGTCGGTGACGGGCGGCCAGGCCGTCCGCGCGCGTCAGTGGGTCGTCCCGCGCGACGTGTCCGCGGCGGCGTTCTTTCTCGTGGCCGGCAGCATCGCCGAGGTCGCCACGATCCAGCTCCCCGGCGTCGGCCTCAACCCGACGCGCTCGGGCGTGCTCGACGTGCTCCGCGCCATGGGCGCCGACGTCCGGGTCTCGAACGAGCGCGACCGCGGCGGCGAACCGCTCGGCGACCTCCGCGTCGAGGCGCCCGGCGGGCTCGTCGGCGTCGAGATCGGCGGGGCCATCGTCCCCAACCTCATCGACGAGATCCCCGTGCTGGCCGTCGCCGCCGCGTGCGCCGAGGGGCGGACGGTCATCCGCGACGCCGAGGAGCTCCGCGTCAAGGAGACCGACCGGATCGAGGCCACGGCCGACGTGCTCCGCGCCATGGGCGCCGACGTCGAGGAGCGCCCGGACGGGCTCGTGATCGAGGGCGGCCGGCCCCTGAAGGGCGCCGAGGTCGACGCCCGGCACGACCACCGGATCGCGATGGCCGCCGCCGTCGCGGCCCTCGTCGCCGACGGGCCGACGACGATCCACGGCGCCGAGGCCGCGGCCGTCTCGTTCCCCGCCTTCTGGGAGGCCCTGGAGAGCGTCGCCGCCGGCTCCGTCGAGGAGCCCGCCTAGGCGTCCGGCGCGACGACGAGGCGGACCGACCGGCGGATCTCCTCCCCCGTCCGGCTCCGCACGACGACGCCGACCACGGCCTCGTCCGCCGCGCTCCACCCGGCGGTGTTGAGGATCAGGTACTGCGCCGACCGCCCACCGACGGCCTGCGTCATCAGCCGCCCTTCGGCCTCGACCTCGCGGCGGGGCCGGCGGAGCAGGCGGCCCGCGCTGCGGAGCTCGACGGCGTACTCGACCGTGAACTGGCCGCGCTCGGCGTCGAGCCCGTAGACCTCGAAGTACATCGAGATCGGGAGCCCGGGCGCGACGCGCGCGAACGGGTAGGGCGTCCGCCCGACGCTCTCGACCGGCCGCAGGTCGCTGACCTCGAACCCCGCGCCCGCGAGCGGCGCCAGCGGCTCGACGCGCGCGGCGCCCAGGCTCACGCGGGCCCCGGGGCGGAGCCGGCCGTCCGGCCCGACCGCGAACGCCCGGACGTCCCACTGGGCCGCGACCCCCGCCCCGCCCCCGAGCCCGACCGAGGCGGACTGGACCGGGAAGGCGCTGCCCTCGGGCGTCGGCGGCGCCAGCAGGTCGAGGCGCACCCGGCCCACCTCGGCGAGCGCGGCGTCCTGGACGATCGCCGTCCAGCCCACGTAGACCGAGTCCGCCAGCGGCACCGCCTCGAGACCGACGCTCCAGTCCAGCTCCAGGCGCGTCTCGCCGGTGGGCGTGAGGAAGCGGCTCGCGCGGAGGGCCGTCGGCACCGCCGGGACGCCGGCGAGGACGGTGGACTGGGCCGGGGGGACGGCGGCGTCCCGCTCGGCCGTCCACGTGACGGCGATGCCCGTGGCCTCGCCGAGGACGGTCCGCGCGAACACGGACGGCGGCTGGACGAGGGCCTCCAGCATCCCCTCCGAGGCGTCGAAGCGGGCGTTCGCCACGCGGACGGTCGCCCCGCGGGCCGCCCGCTCCCGCGCCTCGTCGAGGGCGAAGGCCTGGTCGCGGTAGCGCAGGTCGAGCGCGTTGGTGTAGTCCGAGACGTCCGTCCAGAGGCCGTGGTAGCGGGGGTCGAACTGGGCCATCTGGCCGTAGATGATCTCGAGCGCGAACAGGAGGGCCTCGCCGCGGCGGCGCCCCCGGGTGCTGCCGCCCGACGTGCTCCGGAGCGAGCGCGGGACGATGTCCTCGGGCTCGCCCAGCCGGAACGGGCGCCCCGGGGGCGCGACGAACACGTAGGTCGCCGCGCGGTGGAGCGCGGGGTAGCCCCAGACCTCGTTGCGCGGCACGTCGGACGGACGGAACGAGGTCACGAGGGAGGGCACGTAGCGCGAGAACTCGCCGGCGTCGAGCCGGATGGTCTCCCGCCGCGCGGGCGGCCCGAGGCGGACGAACACGGCGCCCCGGTCGTCCATCCAGCCCTCGCCGTCCCCGTAGGTGTCGAGGGCGACGGCGGTCCGGCGGAGGTGCTCCTCGAGCCGCTCGTTCCGGGGCGTGGCCGGGAGCGGGTCCTGCCGCCGCCACCACGCGACCACGGCGCCGGCGTCGACGGGGCCGCCGTCGAGCCCGAGCGCCGCGGCGTCGGCGTCCGAGACCACGATCCGGAGCGCGCGGAGGATCGTCTGGAGCCGGTCGGCCGGCGCGTTGGCGAGCAGGGTGAGCGTGGCGTCGGCCGCCGCGGCGAGCCCGCGGTCGGTGCCGAGGCGGGCGCCCCACGTGGCCACGGCCGCCTCGGTCTCGACGTCCACCACGCCGGCGGCCGCCAGCGCCGCCCGCCCGGCGCGCCAGGCGGCGAGCGCGGCGGCGGGGTCGGTCGCGACGAGTGCCTCGCCCAGCAGCCGCGCCGCCGGCCCCTTGGCGCCGACGTACGCGGCGTCGGCCCGGACCGCCTCGCGTAACGCGGCCACGGCGGCGGCCGCGTCGCCGGCCGCGCGGGCAGCCAGCGCCTCGGCGTAGGCCGCGCCCGCCGGGTCGTCGGGCTGGGCGGCCACGCCGGCGGCCAGCAGCAAGCCGAGCACGAGGGCGGCGGGCGAGCGCATGGGGCGGCAGCGATGGGGACAAACGGAACGGGGCGGGGCCAGGCGTACACCCGACCCCGCCCCTCAGGCAGAGACCGCGAGGTCTAGAAGAACGGGACGAGCGCCGGGTTCGACCGGTTCTGCGCGAGGACGCGGTTGACGTTCACGGCGATCGTGACCACGTCCCCGTCGATCGAGAACGCGTCGAGCTGCGTCCGGATCGCGTTGATCGGGTCCGGGATCACGGCCGTCGTGAGCGGGCCCGCGTCGACGTTTGGGTTCGAGATGGACTCGTTCTCCGACAGGGGGAGCTTGATCCCGAGGTCGAGGAACCGGCGGCCCTCCCCGAAGAACACCTCCTGACGCAGGAGGTAGAGCGTCTCGACCGCCGCCTCGACGCTGGAGAGCGCCTCGACGTCGTCCGAGGTCACCGACGTGCCCGAGACCGCGGGGACCGTGACCGATCCGCCGCCGCGGTAGAGCACGAGGCCCTCACGAGCGGGGTCGGCGGCGCTGGCGCGGACGACGTAGTTGGTCGAGTCCGGGCGGCTGCCCGGCGAGGCCTGCGTCCGGCCCTCGGTCTGGTCCGAGAACGAGTCGGTCGGGCGGGACGCCACGAGGCCCAGGAGGTCCTGCATGAAGTCCTTGGCGCCCTCGACGTCCCCGTCGGCCAGCTCCCCCTCGATGAGGATGAAGTAGGCCTCCTCCGCCTTGAGGTAGGCGATGTCGTCCTCCCCCGTCGTCTCGTTGTACTTCGGGTCGAGGAAGTCGAGGCGCGGGAGCGGCTGGAGGTCGTCGAACGTGGCGCGGTCGAAGACGGCGTCCTCGATCACGCTGTTGAGGTCGACGCCGTACTCGGCGAACCGGACGTAGTCGGCGTCCGAGGTGAGGACCTCCCGGGCCAGCGCCGTGGCGTTGGCCTGGTCGCCGAGCGCGTGGTAGGCCCGGGCCTGGAGGAGCCGGTACCCGACCTCCTTCTGCGCGTCGGAGCTCAGGCCGAGCGCCGTGTCGAGGTCGTCGATGGCGGCCTGGATGAGGACCTCGGGCTCGACGGGCGTCCCGTCGGCCGTGTCCGGGGCGGCCACGAAGACCTCGCCGAGGTAGAGGTTGGCGAGCGCGTGGAAGTAGTACGCCTCGGCGACCTGGTTGTCGGTGGCGTCCTCGTCGGCCTCGAGCACCGTGGTGTAAGCGTACGACGAGAGCTCGCGGAGCCGGTTCAGCTCGAACAGCAGGTCGTTGATGTCGCTGTCCTGGAAGCGGAGGTCGAGGTTGTCGAAGCTCGAGTTGAAGAAGGACTGGGTGTTGTCGTAGTTGTCCGAGCCGATCTCGGCGATCGGGACGAACTCGTTCATCACGATCGACGTCTGGCGCTCGAGGCCGGCGAGGAAGCCGCTGAGCGGGCCCGGCGTGCCGAGCACGGCGTCGTCGGTGAGGGCGGGGTTGTCGACGTTGGTCGGGTCGACGAGGTCGCAGCCGGCGAGGCCGGACAGCGACAGGGCGCCCGCGAGCAGTGCGGCGAGCGGGTTGGTTCGGAGTGTCATAAGAGAGTCAGAGTCCAGAGAGGTCGGGGGCGGGGCCGCCGGTCGGGGCCGGCACCGCCCCCGCAGGGGCGACGAGGGGAGGCTAGAACGTGGCGCCGAGCGTCACGAGGAACTGGCGCGGGCTCGACTCCGTGCCGTAGCCGAAGCCACCCACGTTGACGCCGTCCTGGGCCGCGATGCCGGCCCCGGTCGTCTCCGGGTCGAACGACGACGAGACGAAGTTGAACGGGTTCGTGACCGCCAGCTGGACCCGCGCGCTCGAGAGGGCGCCGCCGAGCCGGCTGAGGTACGACGGCGGGACGCTGTAGCTGGCCGAGATCTGGCGGATCTTGAGGTAGTCCGTGTTCTCGACGAACAGGCCGCCGATGTCGAACAGGCCGTAGCCGGGCACGCCGAGCGCGCCGAGCACGACCGAGCGGGCCGGGAGCAGCTCGCCCGAGCTCCGGACGACGGCGCTCTGCTCGAACTCCGCGATCCGCGCGAGCGCGGCCGGGTCGCCCGAGGCGAACCCGTTGCGGAGCGTCTGGGCCTCGGCCGCCGTGAGCGGGTTGCCGTTCGGGTCCTCGAGGAACGCCTGGTCGCGGAGCACCGCGAGGAGGTCCGAGAGGCTGGCCGCCTGGCCGCCGAGCTGGTAGTCCGACGAGACGACGAACGTGAACCGGTTGACGCGGGCCGTCAGGCCGAGCGTGCCGAACACGTCGGGCAGCGGGTTGCCCACGACGGCGTTCCGCTCGATGAGGAGGTCGCCGGCGGCGATCTCCGTGTCGCCGAGCGTCGTCGCCTCGGTGGCGACGGCGATCGAGCCGTCGTCGGCGAGCGTCGGGAGGCCGGCCGCGATGAGCACGCCCACCGGCTGGCCCTCGACCACGCGGCCCCGCAGCAGCGAGAACCCGCCCGTCGTGAACTCCGGGGCGCCGCCCGTATCGGTCACCTCGTTGGTCAGCGTGTTGACCGAGCCGTTGAGCCGGACCGAGTAGTTGTTCGTCTCGAGGAGGTAGGCCGTCATGTTGGCCTCGATCCCCTTGTTGACGATCTCACCGAGGTTGCGGACCTGGCTGTTCTGGCCGACCGACGGCGAGAACGGCGCGGCGAAGAGCGCGTCCGTCGTCGTCTTGTCGAAGTACGTGACCTCGGCGAAGAGCCGGTCGTCGAACAGGCCGAGGTCGACCCCCAGCTCGTAGGTCTGGATCCGCTCCGGCTTGAGGTTCGGGTCGCCCGGGTTGCCGAACGTGAAGCTCGGGACGCCGAAGTAGGTGTTGACCGCGATCGTCCGGTCGTTGGCGAACGGCGTCGGGAAGTTGCCGGCCTCGCCGTAGTTCGCGCGGAACTTCAGGTTCGAGAGGACCGAGCGCGGGACGGCCCGCTGGAAGAACGCCTCGTCGGAGAGCGTGTACGCCGCGCCGAAGCGGGGGTAGAACACGGTCCCGACGGCGTCGCCGAAGGCGGTGTTGCCGTCGAGCCGGCCGCCGATGTCGACGAACAGCCGGTCGGCGATGCCGACGTTCTCGGCCGCGTAGACGCCGTAGTTGACGACGGTCCGCGTAAAGTCCTCGATGAACTGGTCGGACGCGTCCTCGAACGAGCCCGAGCCCTCGGTCACGCCGGTCGACGTGATCCGGATCTGCTCGTCCTGGTCGCGGAAGAGCTGGCCGCCGACCTGGGTCACGAACGAGAACAGGCCGGCCTCGGCGCGGTGCGAGACGTTGGCGTCGAGCGTGAGCCCGAGCACGTTCCGGTCGACCCGGTCGAGCGAGCCGGCCTCGGTCTCGCCCGGGCTGGCGAGGCCCTGCTGGATGAGGAACTCGTTGGTCACGGTCTCGAGCTGCTCCGAGACCCGGTAGTCGAGCCCGGCGATCACGCGGGCGTCGAGGTTCGGGAGGATCGAGAAGTCGAGCTGCTGCGACGTCTGGAACCGCTGGACGTCGGTGTCGAGCTCGTAGAGGTTGAGCCCGGTGAGGACGCTGTCGCGGAGCGTGTCGATCTCGTCGGCCGAGAGGTCCGGGAGCACGCCGAAGTCGCCGATCTCGAGGCTGCCGAGCGCGGCGATGCCCGAGTTCGCGTTCTGGTTCCGCCCGAAGAAGTTCGAGGCGTAGGCGAACGAGCCCTGGTACCGCACGACGTCGTTGAGCACGGCGCCGACGGACGTCCGGAGGTCGTAGCGCCGGGTCCCGGCGTTCGGCTGGTACCCCTCGTTCTGGAAGATCCGGCCCGAGAAGCTGTACGTCACGCCCTGCGCGCCGCCGTTGCCCGAGAGCCGGTAGCCCTGGATGAAGCCGGGGTCGAACAGGATGTCGCCGGTCTCCGCGAAGCGGAGGTAGTCCCGCGTGCCGGTCTCGACGCCGAGCTCGGTCTCGACCGAGAACTGGCTCTGGCCGGGGACGCCGGTCTTGGTAAAGATCTGGAGCACGCCGTTGGCGGCGTCCGACCCGTAGAGCGTCGTCGCGGCGCCGCCCTTGATGAACTCGATCCGCTCGATGTTCTCGACCGGGATGTCGGCGATGGCGCTGCTCTGCGCCCCGCCCGTCGCGATCTCGAGGGCCGCGTTCGAGTTGAGGTTGTCGACGCGGACGCCGTCGACGTAGATGACCGGCGTCGTCGAGCCGTTGGCCGACGTCACGCCGCGCGAGCGGATGAGCGAGGCCGTGCCGGGCTGACCGGACGAGAACCGGACCTGGGTGTCGGGGAGGTTGGCCTGGAGGATGTCCTCGAGCTGGAGCGCCGGGACTTCCTCGATGTCCCGCGGGTTGATGCTCGTGACCGTAGTCGAGAGCCGCTTCCGCTCGATGCCGCTGCCCTGGCCCGTCACCACGACCTCGTCGAGGCCGGTCCGGTCGACGGTGATCGTGATGTTCTCGACGGCCGTCTGCCCGGCGGCGACGGAGACCTGGGTCTCGTACGACCGGTAGCCCACGAACGAGACGCGGAGGGTGTAGCTGCCGGCCGGGACGTTCTCGATGGTATAGTTGCCGTCGACGTCGGCCGAGGCCCCGCGGGTGGTGCCTTCAAGCCGGACGGTCGCCCCCGGCACGGGGTCGTCCGTCGCGCCGTCGGTGATCTGGCCCGTCACCGTGCCGGTGGCCTGGGCGTGGACGTCGGGGACGGCGAGGAGCGCCAGGAGCACGGCGAGCGCCCCGCCGAGAGCGCCCCAGCGGGCGCGTCGAGTAGTGTGTGACATGGGGGGAGAGGAAGTGTGTGTCGGGATCCACCCACTCCACGGCGCCCGGAGCTGTCCGATGCTCGCGGACGCCGACGAGGACCACCGCCGCCCGTCGAACCGTCCTCGACCGTCGCGGCAGTGTGGTGGGAGATGATTGGCAACAAGCCTAGTCCCGGTCGCCGCCCGGAGGCCTACGGAATGTCCCGGAAGCCCGCCACGCCGCCCCGGACGGTCGCCTGGCCCGGATGAACGGACCGATGGTTGGTCGAACGGCTATCCCCGCGGCCGAGCGGTCGGGGCCGGCCGGGAGGGGTCCCACAGGTGCGCGTCGAGGTCCACGCGGTCGGCCTCGACGAAGGCGACGCCCTCCGAGCGGAGCCGCTCCGCCATCGCCGTCGGCGTGGCGAAGTGGCGGCGGCCGGTGAGCCGGCCCTCGCGGTTCACGACGCGGTGGGCGGGCACCGCGAGCGGGCCCGCCTCGGTGGCCGCGACGGCCCGGAGCGCCCACCCCACCCCGCGCGACGCCCGCGGCGCGCCGAGCGACCGCGCGATGAGCCCGTACGTCGTCACGCGGCCCGGCGGGATCCGGGCGACGACGTCGTAGACGCGGGCGAAAAAGGCGGAGTCGGCGGCCATGGCGGGCGTGAACCGTCGGAGACTACGGCCGGCGGCGGGCCCCTGCCGGACCACGCGGCGGCGCGGCGCGGTAGACTGCCCCGCCCTCCCCCCTCCTGCCCGTGGCCCACGTCACCCCGGCCCCCGACGGGGCGCTCTCCGCCGCCGAGCGCGGCCGCCGCGAGGACGCCTTCCGCGACGCCCTCGCCCGCCGCCTCCCCGCCCTCGACCCCGCGCGCGTTCGGGCCGACGTCCCGCTCGGGCCGTTCACGACGTTCCGGATCGGCGGGCCGGCCGACGTCTTGTTCGAGGCCCACTCCGCCGACGAGCTCGCGGCGGCGGTGACGGCGGCCCGCGAGGTCGGCGTGCCGTTCTTCCTCCTCGGGCTCGGCGCCAACATCCTCGTTGGCGACCGGGGCTTCCGGGGCGTCGTGATCCGCAACCGGGCGGCGCACGTCGAGGTCGACCGCGAGACGGGCCGCGTGTGGGCCGAGAGCGGGGCCGTCGTCTGGCCCACGCTCATCGAGGCCACGCTCGACGCCGGGCTCTCCGGCGTCGAGCACTACGCGGGCATCCCGTCGACCGTCGGCGGGGCGCTGTGGCAGAACCTCCACTTTCTCTCGCCCCCGCCCGCCCGCGAGCGCACCATGTTCATCGAGGAGGTCGTCGAGTCCGCCGAGCTGCTGGGCGCCGACGGACAGCGGCGGACCGTCGACCGCGACTGGTTCGACTTCGGCTACGACTACTCGACGCTCCACGTCACCGACGACCTCGTCCTCAGCGCGACGTTCCGGCTGGAGCCGGCCGACCCCGCCCGGCTCCGCGAGATCGTCGAGGCCAACCTGGAGTGGCGCGGGGCCCGGCACCCGCCGCTCGACACGGAGCCCTCGGCCGGGTCCATCTTCAAGAAGATCGACGGCGTCGGCGCCGGCCGGCTGGCGGACTGGTGCGGCCTGAAGGGCACGCGGATCGGCGGGGCCATGGTCACGCAGCGGCACGCGAACATCCTCATCAACGCGGGGGCCGCGGAGGGCCGGCCCGCGACGGCGCGCGACGTCCGCCACCTGATCGGGTACGTCCAGGAGACCGTCGAGCGCGAGCAGGGCTACCGCCTGAGCACGGAGGTCGGGATGATCGGCGACTTCGGCGACCTTGGCCGGCTCCCCGCGACGGGCTGGGAGGACGCCGACGGCTTCGAGGGCGGCGTCCCGCCCGGCGGCCACCCGGAGGCCCACCGCGACGCCGAGCGGCGGTAGCGGCGGGCCCTCAAGTCCGGGGGCGGACCGGCCGATCCCTTCGGAAGCCCCCGCCCCGCCCGATGGACTCCGACGCCGCCCGTTTCGAGATCGACCTCCGCTACGCCGCCGGGCGCGACCAGCTCGAGCCCCGGTTCCGCCCCGTCGTGGACCGCCGCACGGAGGCCGTCGTCGGCTTCCGCGTCGAGCCGACGTGGGAGCACCCGTCGCGCGGCCGGCTCGGCCCGGAGGCCTTCCTGCCCGTCGCCGAGGCCATCGGGCTGGCCGACGACCTCGACCGGTGGGTCCTCGACCGCGCCAGCGCCGAGGTGGCCGGGTGGGGCGGCGAGGCCGTCGACGCGCTCGCCGTCCTCCTCGTCCCGGTCTCGGCGCCGGCCGCCGCCAGCGCGGGCCTCGCCGACGACGCCCGCGCCACGGCCGACCTCTCGGGACTGCCGCCCGACCGCCTCGCCCTCGACGTGC
>CAXRFJ010000704.1:0-15004 GCA_964229475.1 Rubrivirga sp. | reverse complement strand
GCAGGGCGCCGTGCCGCTCGGGCGCGGCGTCGTCCCACGCCCCGCGCTCGCGGGCGATCCACTCCAGCGTCTCGACGGCGGTGAGGTAGCCCGGCAGGTCCGGTTGGTCGTGCACGACGCCGACGGACGCGAGGAACGCGTGTGGCCGCTCGTGGACGTCGACCTCGCCATAGCGGACGCGCCCCTCGGTCGGCGCGCTGAGGGCCGAGAGGATCCGGAGCAGCGTCGACTTGCCGGAGCCGTTCGGGCCGACGAGCGCCGTCGCCGTTCCGGGCGCGAACGTGTGGCTCAGGCCCTGGAGCACGAACGGCCCGAACACGTAGCGCTTCGTCACGCCGTCGACGGCGAGCGGGCGCCGGCGGTCGGGCGGGACCGTGAGGAGCGGGGCGAGGCTAGGCGACGGCACGGCGGAGGCGGGCGTGGGCGACGACGGTCACGAAACTGGCGGAGAGCGCGGCCACGCCTAGGTCAACGAGCGTCCACAGGGCGAGATCGCCCCACCCGACGTCGTCCGCCAGCCAGACGAGCAGGAGGAGCACGCCGGCCAGCGGCGGCAGCCAGCGGGCGTTCATCAAGAAGCGCGCGGCGCTCCAGCGGACAGCCCCGCCCAGCTGGCGCGTCCGCCCGGCCGGCAGCACGTCGGCGGCGCCGGTCAGCGCCACCGCGCCGTTCATCACGACGACGTAGAGCGCGAGGCTGGCCGCCTCGATCCCCGCACCGAGGCCGGCGAGGTGGACGCCCGCGACGAGCGCCAGCCCGAGCGCGGCGACGCGGCCGAGCGGGAACCGCCGGTCGAGCGACACGAGCCCGGCCCACACGGCCGGCCGGATCGCGGGCGGCGCCCAGTACACGGCCTCGACGCGGACCGGGTCGCGGCCCTCGGCCCGCTCGACCTGTCGGAAGGCATCGGCCCAGACGCCGTGGGAGGTCCAGAACGCCCGGTCGAACGTCGGCTGCAGGCGGGCGAGGAGGACGCCGGCGGCGCCCAGCACGCCGAGCGGGACGACGAGCGCCAGCGGCCCGCTCCCGACGATCACGCCGGCGTTCGACAGGGTCTGGGCGACGAGCGGCGACAGCGCCCCGACCAGGAACACCGCGCCGGTCCGGTTGAGGCCGGGGACGAGCGGGTCGGGCACGGCGTAGCGGGCGGTCGGCACCCGCCGGTAGAGCCGCCGGTACCAGCCTCCGGCCTCCTCCCGCTCCCACGCGCGCACCACCGGCCCGAGCGGCGCGAAGCGGACGAACGCGTAGAGCCCGGCCGCGAACACCGACAGCGCGCCCTCGACCAGCAGCAGGGGCATCCGCCCCACGAGGCCGATCACGACGACCGGCACCGTCAGAAGCAGCGGGATCGGCAGCCACTGGACGAGCGCGTGCCGCAGCAGCCGACCCGGCTCCGGGTTGATGAGCTGGAGGCGCCGCGCCGCGCCCGACGGGTAGAGCGCGTGCTGCACGCCCACCGCCAGCCCGGCCGCGATCAGGATGGTCAGGTAGCGGACGAGCCGTGCGCGCTCGGCCGGGCCCAGCCCCTCCCCAGCCGTCGCCGCCAGCGCGGCGAGCACCGCAGCGGCGGCCCCCCACCCGGCGAGGCGCGCCTTTCGGCCGGCGGGGCTCGAGGATCCGGGCAGGAGCGCGCTCATCGGAACGTGCCCAGGTAGACGGTGCCCTCTGGGAAGCCGGCGCGCGCGTCGGCCGCCAGCCGGCTGGCGAAGGGTTCCGGGTAGAGCGTGATCCGGTCGAGCTCGTCGAACGGCACGAGGCGGAGACCGCGGAGGAGCTGGCGGTCGCCGAGCTCCGGGTCGGTCCCGAGGCGGGCCGCATGGAGTGCCCCCGCCTCGGCGGCGCAGGCGAAGTAGAACGAGACGGCGTGGAGCGGCGGCCGGACAAAGTCGAGCGCGTACCGGAGCGGCCCGACGTGGACGTCGACACCCGTTTCCTCGGTCACCTCACGCCGCAGCGCCTCCTCCAGCCCCTCGCCGAACTCGACGCCCCCGCCGGGCGGCGTCCAGAACGGCCGGTCCTCCCACAGCCCCTCGTGCTCCGCCAGCAGTACGGCGCCGGGGTCGTCCGGGTCGTCGAACAGCAGCGCGCCGACGCGCACGCGGACGCGGCCGGTGTAGGCGTCGGGGAGGGTCACGGGAGGGTCGGCGGTGGAGGGGGAGAGGATCGACGGCGTCCTCCTCGGGGCGTCGCGCGACCGAGGCGGACGCAGACGGATCGCGAGCCGCGGCGGATCCCTCCGACCGACGGCGCGAGCGCGCAGCCGCGGCGGTCCCGCCCCCTCTGCCCCCGTCCGCTAGCCCTCTTCCGCCAGCACGCGGGCCGTCGCGCGGCGGACCCGGCGGGTGCGGCTCGGCGCCTTCGGCGCGTCGAGCGTGCCGCCGGCCTGGGCGTGGGCGACCGCCGCCGCCACGAAGTGGACGAACAGCGGGTGCGGCTCGCGGACGCGGCTCCGGTACTCGGGGTGGAACTGGACGCCCACGAACCACGGGTGCGCCAGCGCGTCGGCCGGGGCCCCGTCGCCGCTCGCGTCCGGGCGCGGGAGCTCGATGATCTCGACGAGGTCGCGGGAGGGGTTCATCCCCGAGAAGCAGAGGCCGGCCTCGCGCAGCTTGTAGCGGAGGTCGTTGTTGACCTCGTAGCGGTGGCGGTGGCGCTCCTCGACGCTCTCGGCGCCGCCGTAGACCTCGCGGGCCAGCGTGTCCTCGCCGAGCGCGCAGGTGTAGGCCCCGAGCCGCATCGTCCCGCCCTTGTCGGTGACCGTCTTCTGCTCGGCCATCATCGAGATGACCGGCGCCGGCGAGTCGGGCTCGAACTCGGTCGAGTGGGCGTCCTCGAGCCCGGCCACGTTGCGGGCGAACTCGATCGTCGCGACCTGCATCCCGAGGCAGATGCCGAAAAATGGGACCCCCGTCTCGCGGGCCCAGCGGACCGCCTCGATCTTGCCGTCGATCCCGCGGTCGCCGAAGCCCGGCGCCACGAGGACGCCCGAGACGCCGTCGAGCTTCTCGGCCACGTTCGCCTCGGTCACGTCGTCGGAGAGGACGCTCCGGACCTCGACCTGGACGCCGTTCTTGGCGCCGGCCAGCAGGAAGCTCTCGGAGATCGACTTGTAGGCGTCCTGGTGCTCGACGTACTTCCCGACGAGCGCGACGGTCACCTTCCCCTCGGGGTTCTTGAGCCGCCGGAGGAAGTCGACCCAGTCCTCGAGGTCGGCCGTCGGGTCGACGTCGAGCGGGGCCGTGAGCTGAAGCCGCTTGAGCACGACCTCGTCGAACTTCTGCTCGCGGAGCAGCAGCGGGACCTCGTAGATCGACTCGGCGTCGAGCGCCTCGATCACGGCCTCCGACCCGACGTTGCAGAACAGGCCGATCTTCCGGCGGACGTCCTCGGGGAGCGGGTGCTCGGTGCGGGCCACGAGCACGTCGGGCTGGAGGCCGTAGCTCTGGAGCGTCTTGACGGAGTGCTGCGTCGGCTTCGTCTTGAGCTCGCCGGCCGCGGCGAGGTACGGGACGAGCGTGAGGTGGATGAGCGCCGTGTTCTCGCGGCCCTCCTCGAGCGAGAGCTGGCGGATGGCCTCGAGGTACGGGAGCGACTCGATGTCGCCCGCGGTCCCGCCCACCTCGGTGATGATGACGTCGTAGTCGCCGGTCTCGGCGAGCCGCCGCATCCACCCCTTGATCTCGTCGATCACGTGGGGCACCACCTGGACCGTCTTGCCGAGGTAGGCGCCGGCCCGCTCCTTCGCGATCACGCCGGAGTAGACGCGGCCCGTCGTGACGTTGTTGGCCTGCGACATGGGCACGCCGAGGTAGCGCTCGTAGTGGCCCAGGTCGAGGTCCGTCTCGGCCCCGTCGTCGGTGACGTAGACCTCGCCGTGCTCGTACGGGTTCATCGTCCCCGCGTCGACGTTGATGTACGGGTCGAACTTCTGGATGGTCACCCGAAGCCCACGCGCTTCGAGGAGCCGGCCGAGGCTGGCGGAGACGATCCCCTTGCCCAGCGACGACGTCACGCCGCCGGTCACGAAGAGGAACTTGGTCGGGGCGGCGGAGGCGGGCATCGGCGGGGGTGTGGACGCTCGCCCCGCAAGCTACGGGACCGGCGCCCGCACGCCTCGGCCCGGGCGGACTTTCATGCGCCGCCCCATCCCGCTCGCTCCGCCCGCTCGGGGCGACCCGCCGGTGCCCCTGCCCCCCGCCTCGGCGGTCTCCCCGAGGCGGGCGGGCCGCGCTACTCCGTCCCGCCGGCGCCCTCGACGGGCAGGAGGACCACACGGACGTACTGGCCGGCATCGAGCACCGCACGAGCCGTCGCCTCGACGTCGGCCATCGTCAGCTCACGGACCATGTCCGCCTCCGCGAGCAGGTCGGCCGGCGGCTCGCCGCGGCGGGCCGACTCCACCAGCACGCCGAGCCAGTAGCCGTTCTCCTGGAGGTTCGTCTCGTGGCCGCGGCGGGCCTGCTCCTGGTACGCCTCGAGGTGGCGGGCCTCGACCTCGCCGGCCTTCAGCGCCGCGACCTGCTCGAACACGGCCGCCGTCAGCTCCTCGACGCGCTCGGGATCGGCCCCGAACGTGATGCGGACCTGCGACCGGCCCTCCTCCAGCTCCCGGTTGGCGACGTCGGTGACGCTCACGCCGTAGACGCCGCCGCGGTCCTCGCGGAGCTCCTCGCGCAACGCCTTCGCCAGCACGTCGCGCATCGCCGAGAGCGCGACGCGCTTCCGGCGGTCGTGCGCGTCGTACGGCCCGTGGAACACGATGGCGACCTGCGCCTGCGGCTCGACGCCGGCGCGGACCGTCTTTTCGACCACGCCCGGCGGCGGGCGCACGTCGAAATAGCGCGCCGCCTCCTCCCGGCCCGTCGACGGCAGCGAGGCGAGGTACGTTTCGACGAGCGGGCGGACGGCCTCCGGCTCGAAGGCGCCGACGAGGACAAACGTGGCGTCCGAGGCGTCGGCGAAGCGGTCGCGGTAGAAGGCCAGCGACGCGTCGAGGTCGGCGCGGTCGAGGCCGGCGAGGTACTCCGTGAGCGTCCGGTGGCGCGGGTCGCCGTGGGCGAGCGTCGCGGCGAGCGTGTCGCCGAACGCCACGCGGGGCGAGACGGACTGGTTCTCGAGGATCGCCCGCGTCTGGTCGAGGGTCGCCTGGAACGCGTCGGGGTCGCGCCGCGGCGCCGTCGCGTAGAGGTGGACGAGCTGGAACAGCGTCTCCAGGTCGGCCGGCGCGGCGCGGCCGCGGACGCCCTCGCCCTCGTCCGAGATGAAGGGGCGGACGCTCACGAGCTGCCCGGAGAGGGCCTTCTGGAGCGCGACCTGGTCGAACGCTCCCACGCCCGACTGGCCGACGATCCCGGCCGCGCCGCCCGCCACGTCGAGGTCGGCGGCGTCGAGGAGCGACGTGCCGCCCGGGCTGGTGGACGAGAGCAGGACCTCGTCGGCCTTGAAGTCGGTCGGCTTGAGGATGACGGTGGCGCCGTTCGAGAGCGTCCACGTCGTCGTGCCGAGGTCGAGGTCGAGCTCGACCGTCTCGACCGTGCCCGCCTCGGGCGGCGTCGCGACGAGCGGCGCGTCGGTCACGGCGTCCTCGTACGGCGTCAGCTCCGCCTCGGCCACGCCGTCGAGGACGGCGGCCAGCTCGGCCTCGGTGGGCACGGCGAGGTCGTCGCGCGCGGGCGCGCTCACGAGGACGACCCGGTTCTCGGCCCCCACCAGCTCGTCGGCGACGGCGTCGATCTCCTCCGGCGTGATCGTCGGGAGGAGCTGCTCGGCGAGCGCGAGGCGGGCCTCGGGCGCCAGCGCCGGCTGGTCGCGGAGGAACGCCTGCACGTAGCGCTGCGCGAGGCCGCGCGACTCCTGGTTCTCCCGCTCCGCGACGGCCGACTCCAGGCTCCGCAGCAGCTCGCGCTTCTCGCGCTCGACCTCGGTCCCGGTGATCCCGAACCGGCGCGCGCGCTCGGCCTCGGTCACGAGGACCCGCGTGGCCTCGGCGATCCGTCCGTCGCTGACGAGCGCCGCGAGGAACGCCTGGTCGAGCGAGCGGAGCCCGCTCCCCGACCCGCCGAACGCGAAGGCGAACGGCGCGCCCGGCCGCTGGCGGATCTCGTCGAGCCGGGACCGGAGCGCCGCGAAGAACAGGTCGTCGACGAGGTCGGCGCGGGCGTCGCCGACCGTCCGCTCGCGCGTCGGCGGGCGCTTGAAGACGATCTGGACGACGGTCTGCGGCGCCTCGGGGTCGGTGGCGATCGCGAACCGCGTGTCGCCGGTCTGGGGCACGTCGTAGACCTCGCGGGCGGGCGCCCCGGCGGGCGTCTCGAGGTCGCCGAACGTCTCGCGGATCGTGGCCTCGACGGCGTCCACGTCCACGTCGCCCACGACGACGACGGCCATCAGGTCGGGGCGGTACCAGTCGCGGTAGAAGGCGCGGAGCCGCTCCGGGGGCGCGGTCTCGATCACCTCCGGCCGGCCGATCGGGAGGCGCTCGGCGTAGCGGCTGTCGGCGAAGAGGACCGGGTACTGGACGCGGTTGATCCGCTCGGACGCGCCCTGCCCCAGCCGCCACTCTTCGAGGACCACGCCGCGCTCGCGCTCGATGGCCGAGTCCGCGAGGGTGATCCGCCCGGCCCACTCGCGCAGCACGTCGATCCCGGTCGCGAAGACGGCGGCCGAGTCGGTCGGGACCTGGAGCATGTAGACCGTCTCGTCGAACGACGTGTAGGCGTTGAGGTCCGGCCCGAACCGCGTGCCGACGGACTCGAGGTAGCGGACGAGCTCGGGCTCGGCGTATCGCTCGGTCCCGTTGAACGCCATGTGCTCGACGAAGTGGGCGAGCCCGCGCTGGTCCTCGTCCTCCAGCACGCTCCCGGCGTCGACCGCCAGCCGGAGCTCGGCGCGGCCCTCGGGCTCGGTGTTGTGGCGGACGTAGTAGCGGAGCCCGTTGTCGAGCGTCCCCTGCCGCACGGCCGGGTCGAACGGGAGCGGCGCGTCGAGGGCCGGCTGGGCGAGCGCCGGGGCGGCGAGGAGGCCCACCAGCAGCCCGAGGCGGGCGAAGGGGCGAGACGAAGACAGCATGGCGCCGGAGGAACGAGACGAAATCTGCGGGCCGATTTGGACCGGATCGTTGGCGGCCCAACATAGGGAGCCGGAGGCGGCCCGGGGTGCGGTTCGGGGGAGGCCAACGACCCCGCGCTCCGGATTTGTGCCTTGCCCGGACCGGCGCCCGAGACCTATCTCTCCCCATCACAGAAGGTTGCCCGATGCGCCCTGGCCCCCCTCTTCTCGCCGCCCTCGCCCTCCTCGCCCTGCCTGCCTCGGCGCAGCCCGGCCCGCCCTGCCAGTCGCCCGGGGCGGACGGCCTCGACTTCTGGGTCGGGACCTGGGACCTCGAATGGGACACGGCCGACGGGACGGCGTCCGGCACCAACACGATCACGCGCCAGCACGGCGGCTGCGTGATCGAGGAGCGGTTCGCGGCCGAGACCGGGTTCGAGGGCGGCAGCTGGTCGGTCCTCACGCCGGCCGGCTGGCGCCAGACGTGGGTCGACAACGCCGGCGGCTACCTCCTCTTCGACGGCGCGACCGACGCCGACGGCCGGGTGGTCGAGATGCGGCAGGCGCCGTTCGAGACCCCACAGGGCCAGACCCAGACGAACCGGATGATCTGGGAGGACGTCACCGACGACGCGCTCGTGTGGCGCTGGCAGGCCTCGCTCGACGACGGCGCGACGTGGGCCGACCGCTGGGTCATCCGCTACACGCGCCGCGACTAGCGCGGCCTCGCGCCGAGGCAGGCCGGGCCGCTTGCTACGCCGGCTTCCGGGAGGTCACGAGGAGCCCGGTGCCCGTCGCGTTGTCGGCGCGGAGGTCGACGGCGTTGAGCGCCAGCCCGACGGGCCCGGCCGCGGCGTACCACGCGCCGACGAGCGGGGCCGTCAGCCACGACGCGTTGAGCGCCTGGATCGGCCACTTGACGAGGAGCCGCCACGCGGCCGAGCCGGCGGGGCCGTACGCGTAGTCGGTCTCGACGACCTCCAGCCCGGCCGTCTCCAGCTTCTCGGTCAGCTCCGCCAGCGGGTAGCCGTCGCGGACGTGCTCGCCGATAAAGCTCTCGTCGCCCTCCTCCGTCACGCCCGACCCGCCCTGGTCGCTCGGCGTGTTGACGATAAAGACGCCGCCGGGCTTGAGCGCCGCGAGGACGTGCCGGAACACGGCCCGGTCGTCCTCGATGTGCTCCATCACGTCGACCGACAGCGCGAGGTCGAACGCGTTCTCGTACTCGAGCGGGAGCGTGAGGTCGGCCTGCTCGAAGGCGACGCGCCCGGCGTACGGCGTCTGCGCCATGAACGTCTGGGCGCGCGCGAGGTACTCGTCCTTCACGTCGACCGCCGTGACGTCGACGTTCGGGAAGGTGTCGACGAGCCAGTAGGCGTACTGGCCGAAGCCCGTGCCGGCGTCGAGCACGCTCACGGGCCGGTCGCCGAACGCCTCGATCCGCTGGCGGAGCGCGCGGCGGACGTACCACGAGCGGAGGAAGACGGTGTCGAGGAGGCGGTAGAACGCCTTCGTCCGGGCCGGCGTCGCCCAGAAGAACGAGCCGAGGCGGTCTTTGACGGGGTCGTAGTCCACGAGATCGGTGGGGGTCGCGGGAGGTTACGGCCAGCCCCGGCCGGGGGCGCCCACCGCTGGGCGTCGTCGCCGGAGGTTCACCGGGCGGCGAGCCGCTCGACGGCCTCGGAGAGCCGGTCCCACGAGTAGGTCTCGCGCTCGCGACGGACGCCGGCCGCGAGCCGCGCCGCCAAGCCCTCCGCCACGAACCGGACGAGCGCGTCGGCCAGCGCGCCCGGGTTCTCGGGCGGGACGACGAGGCCGGCCTCGCCGTCGGGCACGATCTCCGCCAGCCCGCCCACGTCGGTCGTGATCACGGGCGTCCCGAAGTGGAACGCGATCTGGGCCACGCCGCTCTGGGTCGCCGAGACGTACGGCTGGACGACGGCGCTCGCGGCGCTGAAGTAGAGGCCGACGCGGTCGTCCGGGATGTAGTCGGCGTCGAGGCGGACGCCGTCCAGCGCGGCGGCCTGCGCGCGGAGCGCGGCCTCGTCGGCGTAGAACTCGCCGGCCACGACGAGCTCCGCCTCGGGCACGCGGCGGCGGACCTCGGCCCAGGCCTCCAGCAGGATGTGGAGGCCCTTGTAGCGGCGGATGAACCCGAAAAACAGGAACAGCGGGACGTCGGCTGGGAGGCCCAACGCCGCGCGCGCCTCCGCCTCGGGTGTCGGGTCGCCGAAGCCGTCGTAGACCGGGTGGGCCACCTGCTCCACCGGCGCCCCGAGGCCGAGCGCCTCGATGTCGGCGCGGACCTGGTCGCTCATCACCACGAGCCCGTCGCACGCCCCGAGCCCGAACCGCGTGAACGCCACGTCGCCCGGCCGCCGCTCGTGCGGCAGCGCGTTGTGGACGACCGCCAGCACGCGGACGCCCCGCGCACGGAGTCGGCGCGCGATGACGCCGAACGCCGGTCCGAAAAACGGCATCCAGTGCATGAACACCGCGACCTTCGCCCCGCTCTCCGCGACGTGACGCGCGGTCCGCGCCCACGAGAGCGGGTTGAGCGAGTCGATGGTCTGCGCCGCGATCGGCAGGTCCGCCGGCGGCGGTCCGTCGTCGTGCTGCGTCTTGCCCGGGAACAGCACCTCGGGGTACTGGCGGCGGAAGGTGACCTGGGAGACGTCGTGGCCGCGCGCCGCCAGCCCCCGGGCGAGGGCGGCCTGGAAGTGGGCGATGCCGCCGCGGAAGGGCCACGCCGGGCCGAGGAGCGAAATGCGCATGGCCCCAAGATCCCTCCGTCTCCGCACCCGGGTACGGCTCGGCGAATGCACACGCTTCTGACCCGACCCCGTCGCGGGCGCGCCCTACGTTTCGCCCGTCTCTTCCGCCCCCGAATGCGCGCTCTTCTCGTCTCGTTTCTCGTCGCCTCCGCCGCCCTCGCGCAGGACGTCGACCCCGGCTTTTCGGTCGCCATCACCCCGTACGCGACGCCGTTCGTCCCGCTCTCGACGGAGGCCCAGGCCGTCGCCGAGGCGGGCGCGTTCGGGCGCGTCGACGACCCGCTCCGCCTGCTCGACAACCCCGCCGTCCTGGCCGACTTCACGGACGGCGTCCGCGTCTCGGGCCACCTCCTCACCGACTGGCTCGGGGTCGACATCTCGTCGTCCGGCGGCGCGGTGGCGGGCGGCGTCCGGACGCGCCTCGGCGGGCTCCCCGCGTCGGTCGGCGTCGGGCTGGCGTACGGGGCGTTCTCGGAGCCCGCGCTCGTGGTCACCGACGCACAGGGGCGGGAGATCGGCGAGATCCCGGAGAGCGACGACGAGGTGCTGGCGCTGGGCGTCGGCGTGGGGATCGAGGGCCCCGTCCGGGTCCGCCTCGGCGGGTCGGTGCAGTCGCTCCGGTCGCGGCAGCTCTACGCGGGCGACCTGTCGCAGCCGACCTCGTTCGACGAGAGCTTGTTCGAGCGCGCGAGGGCCACGGCCGCCGACCTCGGCGTGGACGTGACGCTGCCCCTCGGGCGCTGGCTCCGGCCCGCGCCGACCGCCAGCGGTCTCGGGGTCGTCCTCGACGCGACGGTCGGCTACGCCCTCCGTGGGCTCGCGATCTCGGGCGAGGCGCCGTCTGGCTACGCGGGCGACGTCGAGCGCCGGCCGACGGCGGGCGCGTCGCTCCTCGGGGCCGTCGACGTCGGGCTCGGCTCCCCGATGCCGCTCCGGGCGGTCCAGGCCGAGTTCCTGACCGGCGCCGAGGACCCGGGCGCCGACACCTGGGGCGACCTCAGCGCCTCGAACGTCCTCTTCGGCTCCAACCCCGACGAGAACGCCGTCGTCCACCGCGCCCTCCGTGCGACGCTCGGCGAGGCGGTCGTGCTCAGCCGCGGGGTGTTCGAGGGCGCCACCTTCGTCCCGCGTGAGTCGTGGGGCGTCGGGCTCAACGTGGGCGGCGCGCTCCGGCTGGCCGGCGTCGTGCTCGACCGGCCCGACCTCCACCGCCTCGGCGGCCGGTTCGACCTCCGCTACACCTACGCCGAGTACACGTTCGAGCCGGGCGATTCGCCGTTCGGCGACACGCCGGCGCACGGCGTCGTCCTCCGCGTCCGCCCCTGACCCGGTCCGCCCCGGCGCCAACCCGGTAGGCCGACGCAGTCAGGCGGGCGAGGCGACAGGCTCGGGGCGCCGCACGTCCACCGACGGCGTGACCTCGCTGCGGACGTCGTACTGGTCGGGCCGCTCCATCTCGGGGCGGACGATCATCTCGCCCAGCAGCCCCGCCAGGAACGACTGCGCGCCGAGCAGGATGAGCATCACGCCGAACAGGAGCAGCGGTCGGCCGCCGATCGACGCGCCGAAGGCGAGCTTCTCGACCGTGAGGTAGGCCAGCGTCAGGAAGCCGAGGATGAACGCGAGCGTGCCGGCGCCGCCGAAGAACACCATCGGCCGCCGCGCGAACCGGGTCAGGAAGACGACCGTGAACAGGTCGAGGAAGCCGCGGAGGTACCGCTCCAGCCCGAACTTCGTGGTCCCGTGGATCCGCGGGCGGTGGTTCACGACTTGCTCCTCGATCCGGTCGTAGCCCTCCCACTTGGCGAGCGTCGGGATGTGGCGGTGGAGCTCGCCGTAGAGGCGGACGCTCTCGACCACCTCGCGCCGGTACGCCTTGATGCCCGAGTTGAAGTCGTGGAGCGGGATCCCGGAGAGCCACCGCGTGACGCGGTTGAAGAACTTCGACGGGATGCGCTTTTCCCAGGGGTCGTGCCGCTTCTGCTTCCACCCGCTCACGCGGTCGGCGCCGGCCTCGAGGCGGCGGACCATCTCGGGCAGCTCGGCGGGGTCGTCCTGGAGGTCGGCGTCGAGCGTGGCCACGAAGCGGCCGCGGGCGCGGGCGAAGCCGGCCGCGAGGGCCGCGCTCTTGCCGTAGTTCCGCCGGAAGCGGACGCCCGCGAACCGGTCGTCCGCCCGGTGGAGGCCCTCGATGACGTCCCACGAGCCGTCGTCCGAACCGTCGTCGACGACCCAGACCTCGAAGTGGAGGCCGGCCGCGTCGAGCGCGACGCGGATCTGGTCCGCCAGCTCGGGCAGGCTCTCGGCCTCGTTGTACGAGGGGACGACGACGGAGAGGTCGGGGCGCATCGGGGAGGGACTGGGGGCTCGGGACCGGGGACTGGAGGCCCATTCCCGAGTCCCCAGTCGCCCTGTCCCCCGTCTACGTGTCGATCGTCGCGTACTTCGCGTTCCGCTCGATGAACTTGCGCCGGGGCTCGACGGCGTCGCCCATGAGCGTCGAGAACGTCTTGTCGGCCGCGGCGGCGTCCTCGATGGTCACGATCTGGAGCATCCGGTGCTCGGGGTCCATCGTCGTGCTCCAGAGCTGCTCGGGGTTCATCTCGCCGAGGCCCTGGTCGCGCTGGACGCCGACGCCGGCCGCGCCGCCCAGCTCGGCGATGGCGTCCTTGAGCTGCTGGTCGTTCCAGGCGTAGAGCTCGCGCTTGCCCTTCTTGGCGCGGTACAGCGGCGGGAGCGCGATGTAGATGTAGCCGGCCTCGAGGAGCGGCCGGAGGTACCGGTAGATGAACGTGAGCAGGAGCGTCCGGATGTGGGCGCCGTCGACGTCGGCGTCCGTCATCAGGACGATCTTGTGGTAACGGAGCTTCTCGTCGGAGAACTCGTCCGAGCCGGCGGCGATCTGGACCCCCAGCGCGGTGACCATGTTCTTGATCTCCTCGTTGTCGAGGATCTTGTCGAGGCGGGCCTTCTCGACGTTCAGGATCTTGCCGCGGAGCGGGAGGATCGCCTGGAAGTGCCGGTCGCGGGCCTGCTTCGCCGAGCCGCCGGCCGAGTCGCCCTCGACGAGGTACAGCTCGGACTCGCTCGGGTCCTTCGACGCGCAGTCGGCCAGCTTGCCGGGGAGGCCGCCGCCGCCGAACGCGCTCTTGCGCTGGACGAGCTCGCGGGCGCGCCGCGCCGCCGTCCGCGCCTGCGCGCTCAGGATCACCTTCTGGATGATGGTCTTGGCCTGCGCCGGGTGGTCCTCCAGCCACTCCGCCAGCTTCTGGCCCACGAGGCTCTCGACGGCGCCCTGGACCTCGCCGTTGCCCAGCTTGGTCTTGGTCTGCCCCTCGAACTGCGGCTCGGCCACCTTCACGCTGAGGACGGCCGTGAGGCCCTCCCGGAAGTCGTCCCCGGAGAGGTTGACCTTGGCCTTCTTGAGCAGGTCGTTGTTGTCCGCGTAGTTCTTGAGCGTCCGCGTGAGGGCGCGCCGGAAGCCCGAGACGTGGGTCCCGCCCTCGTGCGTGTTGATGTTGTTGACGAACGAGAGGACGTTCTCCTGGTAGCCCGTGTTGTAGCGCATGGCCAGCTCCACGGGCACCTCGGCGTCCTCGTCCTCGATGTGGATCGCGTCCTCGAACAGGTTCTCGCGGGCCTCGTCGAGGTAGGCCACGAACTCGTTCAGGCCGCCCTCCGAGTGATAGGTCTCGGCGCGGAGCTCGTCGTCGTCCTCGCGCTCGTCGGAGAGCGTGATGGTCACGCCCTTGTTGAGGTAGGCGAGCTCGCGCATCCGCGCCGCGAGGGTATCGAAGCGGTAGACGGTGTCGAGGAAGATCGAGTTGTCGGGCCGGAAGTGGACCGTCGTCCCGGTCTCCTCGTCCGGCGCCATGTCGCGGACGCGGGTGAGCTCCTCGACCGTGTCGCCCTTCTCGAACGCCATCTTGAACACGCCGCCGTCGCGCTTGACCTCGACCTCGAGCCGGTTCGAGAGCGCGTTCACGCAGCTCACGCCGACGCCGTGGAGGCCGCCGGACACCTTGTACGTGTCCTTGTCGAACTTGCCGCCCGCGTGGAGGACGGTCATCACGACCTCGACGGCCGGCTTGCCCTCCCGCGGGTGCATCTCGACCGGGATGCCGCGGCCGTCGTCCGCCACCGAGATCGAGTTGTCCTCGTGGATCGTGACCTCGATGTGGTCGCAGTAGCCGGCGAGGGCTTCGTCGATGGAGTTGTCGACGACCTCGTAAACGAGGTGGTGGAGCCCGCGCACGCCGACGTCGCCGATGTACATGGCGGGCCGCTTGCGGACGGCCTCCAGGCCCTCGAGCACCTGGATGTTGCCGGCGCCGTACTCCTTGGCGACGGCGGGCGGCGGGGGCGTGCCGTCGCCCGCCGTGGGCAGGGCGTTCGCCGGCGGGGTGGGCGTGTCGCCGTCGGGCGTCGTGGCCTGCTCGTAGGGGCGGTCGGTACCGTTCGTGTCGGGCATCGGTCGGGGGTCGGGGGGAGGCGCGCGGGACCGGGTCGGAAAGCCCACGCCAAACCGGCCAAATTTACGGCCGCGCGGCGGATTTTGCCGCCCTTATCCAACGTTTCGCCCCCTCCCCTATTGGCGCCCTCGCGCCCTGTTCACACCCCGTCAGGCCCCGTCGGCCAGAAGGTCGGCGAGCCCGTCGCGGAGGTCGCCGACGCGGGCCGTGAAGGCCGACAGCGCGGTCGCGTAGCCGTCGGCGACCGAACGGCGTCGGGCCTCGCCAGCGAGCACCCGGGCCTCCTCGACGAGCGCCGCGTCGACGGCCGGGTACAGGCTCAGCAGCTTCTGGTGGGCCGTCGCCAGCGCGGCGCCGAGGTCGTCGAGCAGCAGCCGGTCCTCGAACGCCTGCGCGAGCGCCGCGGCCTCCCCCGCCGGCAGACCGGCCACGACGCGGAGTCGGAGCCGGACCAGCATCGCCCCGACCTCGGCGTGGAGCTGGCCGAGGTCGTCGCGGACGGGCCCCTCCGGCTCCTGCTCGGACGCGTCGCGGCCGGCGCGGCGGTCGCCGATCCGCCGGGCCGTCTGGAGCGCGGTGCGGGCGGCGGCCACGAGGGCCACGGCGTGGAAGGCGGCGGAGTCGTTCGGCATCGGTCGAGCGCGAGTGGCAGGGCGTGGGAGCCCCACGTCCGACGCCCGGCGCTACACGTTGAGGTAGCGGAGGAAG
>CAXRFJ010000703.1:0-4804 GCA_964229475.1 Rubrivirga sp. | reverse complement strand
GTCGGCCTGCTCTAGCCGACTCCCTCCGCCTCGGCGCCGAGGCGGACCGGGCTGGCGGAGGGTTTGGCGGTAGTCTGTGGCGGATCCGCCCGCCGTCATGCCGCCGCTCCCGTTCCGGTATCGCTTTCTCCGCGGGATCGTCCGCTCGGTCGTCCGGCTGTTTTTCCGGGAGGTCGCCGTGGCCGGGACGTGGAACGTGCCGACCGACCGCGGCGGGCTCCTGGTAGCGTGGCACCCGAACGGCCTCATCGACCCGGCGCTGATCCTGGCGACGGTCCCGGGGCGGATCGTGTTCGGCGCGCGCGACGGCCTCCTCCGCTGGCCGGTCGTCGGCCCGATGATGCGGGCGCTGGGGACGGTCCCGATCTACCGCGCCGTCGACCAGGAGGCGATGAGCCCGGAGGCGCGGCGCGCGGCGAACGAGAAGAGCCTCGGCGCGCTGGCCGACGAGATCGCGGGTGGATCGTTCTCCGCGCTCTTTCCCGAGGGCGTCAGCCACGACCAGCCGCACCTCGCCGAGATCCGGAGCGGCGCTGCACGGCTCTACCTTCAGGCCCGCGCGCAGACGCCACCCGGCCAGCCGCCGCCCGTCATCCTCCCGGTCGGGCTCCACTACGAGGACAAAGACGCCTTCCGGACCGAGGTCCTCGTGGCGTACCACCCGCCGCTTGACCTCGCCGCGCTCGGGATCGACCCGGACGCGACCACCCGCGAGACGGCCGAGCAGCTCACCGAGGCGATCGAAGACGCCCTCGAGCAGGTGGTCCATCCGACGGCATCCTGGGAGCTCCACGCGCTCATGCACCGGGCGCGGACGCTGATCGCGGCCGAGGCCGCCGCCCGCCGCGGCGAGCGCACCGCGCCCGAGACCGTCCTCTCGCGGACGACCGGCTTCGCGCAGATCTGGGAGGGCTACCGCGTCCGCTCCGAGACGCACCCCCAGAAGATCGAGGCGCTCCGCGAGGCCACGACCGCGTACCACGAGGCGCTCCGGAGGCTCGGCCTCGACGACGAGGCGCTCGACCACCCGCCCCGCCTCGGGTCGGGCGTGCTCGTGGTCGGCGCGCTGCTGCAGGCGCTCGCGGTGCTCCTGCTCCTGCCGCCCCTCCTCGTGGTCGGGTTCGTGGTGAACGCGCCGCCGTACTGGCTGCTGAAGCCGCTGGCGGCGCTCGCCGCGAAGGCCGAGAAGGACGCGGCGACGGTCAAGATCTTCGGCGGGCTCGTCCTCTTCCCGCTCGCGTGGCTGACGGCCGGCGTGCTGGCCGCCCGCGGTGTCGTCCGCCTCGGCGACTCACTCGTCGGACTGCCCGAGGTGCCCGTGGTCGTGGGACTGGTGGCCTTTTTCCTGAGCGCGGTCGGCGGCGTGGCGGCGCTCTTCTACTCGGAGATCGCCATCGGCGCGTGGCGGGCGGTCAAGGTCCGCGTCGCGCGCTGGCGCTACCACCACCAGCTCGACGACCTCCGCATCCGCCGCGCCGACCTCCACGACCGGTTCCTCGCGCTGGCGGAGGGTCTGGACCTCCCGCAGAGCGTCGTCCGCCGCCGGTGACCGCCCGCCTCGCCGAGTCGTTCGACCCAGGCACCGAAGTGGGCGGACCGGGGAGAGGCGCCTCGGCTCAGCAGCAGCCGGGCCCGCAGTCGGCGTCGCCGCTGGCCGGCGCCGGCGCGCAGTCGAACAGGCCGAAGTGCGTCGAGCGGTCGCCGAGGACGTCGAAGTAGCGGCCGTAGCGCGTGTTTTCGACCATCGCCGCGGAGTTGCCGCAGACGAGCATCGGGCGGTCCGTCTCGAACAGGTGGTGGTCGTCGAGGAGGAACGCGTGGCGCTGGCCCTCGACGCCGCCGCGGTAGATCGCGACCTGCCCGTAGTCCTCGCAGCGGTCCTCGATGAGGCCCGGCAGCTTGAACGCGCGGACCGTGCGGGAGACGAACCGGGCGTTGCCGAGCGCGTCCGCCAGCTCCGGGTCGTCGACCGTGAGCGGCCGCTCGGTCACCGTCCGCACGTCGGCCCAGCCGAGGGCGGCCATGAGGCGGCGGAAGTCCTCGGTGTAGAGCGCGCCGCCGAGGCACTCGCCCACGAGCACCGGGTCCTGCCGGACGGCCTCGGGCAGCCGGCGGTCCACGAACACGTCGCTGAAGTAGAGCTCGCCGCCGGTCTTCAGCACGCGCGTGATCTCGCGGAACGCCGTCTCCTTGTCCGGCGCGAGGTTGAGCACGCAGTTCGAGATCACCACGTCGACGCTCTCGTCCTCGATCCCCACGGCGCCCAGGTCCTCGATCACCCCGAGGCGGAAGTCCGTCGTCGGCGCGTCGTGGCCGAGCGACTCGGCGACGGCCTCGCGGTGGCGCCGCGCCACGTCGATCTGCTCCGGCGTCATGTCGACGCCGATCACGCGGCCCGTCGGCCCCGCGAGGGCGGCGGCGACGAACGCGTCGCGGCCCGTGCCGCAGCCGAGGTCGAGGACGGTGCAGCCGTCGAGCGCGGGCGGGATCGGCGAGCCGCAGCCGTAGAACTTGGTCAGCACCTCGTCGGGGAGGAGCGACAGGATCGGCTTGTGGTGCTCGGGCACGGCCTCGTCGGAGCAGCACGCGCTCGTCTTGAGGTCGTCGGAGGACTGGAGCGTCTGGCCGTAGTACGTGCGGACTTGGTCGTGCGTGAGCGTCGGCGGTTCCATGCGGGGGAGGAGGGGGAGGGGCGAGGATAGTGGATCCCGCGCGCGGAGTCCTTACGGGGCGGAGGCATGGGAAGGTCGGTCCCCGCCCGCAGGCGCTACGGCGCCGCCCGCCTCGGTCGCCTCGCCGAGGCGGGCGGCGTCAGCGCGTGGCGACGCCGGCGACGTGCGGGCCGACGAGGCCGAGGCCCGTCTCGAACCGCTCGATCCGGACGTCCGCGAACCCGGCGGCCTCGATGAGCGGCGCCGTCTCCTGATCGGGCCGGCAGCCGTCGGCGACCCAGCCCCAGGGGCGGCGGAGGAGCCGCTGCGCCTGGCGGAGCGGCGTACCCCGGGGCGCCGCGACGTGCTCGACGAACACGAACCGCCCGTCCGGCCGGAGCACGCGCCGCGCCTCCGCCAGCGACCGGCGCACGTCGCCGACGGAACAGAGGACGAGCGTGCTGACGACCGCGTCGGCCTCGCCGTCGGCAACGGGCAGCCGTTCCGCCGTGCCCGCTCGGACGTCGGCGACGAGCCCGTGCGCCTCGGCCTCCGCGCGGACGCGGTCGTGGAAGTGGACGTTCGGCTCGACCACCACCCACGTCGCGCCGGTCGGGAGGTAGCGCGCGTTGAGCCCCGTCCCCGCCCCGATCTCGACGACGACCGGCGGGCGCCCGTCGCGCCCCTGGATCGGCCCGAACAGCGCGCGCTTGCGGCGGCCGTAGAGCCGGTGCTGCGCGTCGTCGCCCCGCGCGAGCATCCAGGCGAAGAGACGCGGCCATGGGCCCTGCCGGACCCCCCGCGAATCTCGCGGCGTAGGCCGAGCCTCCCCCTCACCACCCATCCCCATCATGGCTATCGCGAAAATCATCGAGGTCTCGGCCGTCTCCGAAAAGAGCTTCGACGACGCCGTCAAGCAAGCGTACACCGAGGTCTCGCAGACGGTCCGCGGCGTCCAGAGCGTCTACGTCCAGGACTTCATCTACGAGCCCGGCGACGACACGTCGGGGCGCTTCCGCGTCCACTGCAAGGTGACGTTCGTCGTCCAGAGCAAGGGCGACATGAGCTCGCGGCTCCGTCCGCCTCGGCGTCGCGCTCCGCTGGCCCCGGCCGGCGGGGCGCCGCTAGTCAGGGGCGGCGGACGAGTCGGGCTGGAGCGTCGCGTCGGGCTCGAGGTCGGGCTCCGGCGTCACGTCGGCCTCGGGGGCGAGGCCCGGGTCGCCGGGCTGGAGCGTCGGGCCCGGGGCGAGCTCGACGTCGGACTCGGCCGGGTCGACGCCCTCGACGGTCACGTCGCCGGATTCGTCGCCGGTGCCGCAGGCGGCGAGCGCGAGCGCGGCGAGGAGGAGGGGCCTGCGCATGGCGGCGGGTGGTGGGACCGCCGGTAGACCCCGCTCAGCTCAGCGCGTTCCACAGCAGCCGCACGGCCACGATCGCGGCGAACGCGGCGAAGCTCAGCCGCACCGCGCGGACGTCGATGCGGTGGGCCGTCGCCACGCCGAGGCGGGCGGTGACGACGGCCGGGAGGGCCAGGACCGCCGCGCTCCGCCAGTCGACGTAGCCGAGCGCGCCAGCCGGCACGGGCTCGCCCCACCCGAGCGCGGCGTACGTCGCCACGCCGACGGCCGTGATGATGGTGATGGCGGCCGTCGAGCTCCCGGCGGCCACCTTGATCGGGAGCCGGACGAGCCCGCTGAACGCCGGCACCATCACCACGCCGCCGCCGACGCCCGCCAGCGACGCGATCGCCCCAGCCCCGAGGCCCGTCGCCGCCAGCCGTCCGAAACTGCGCCGCGCGCCGTCGGTCGAGAGCGTGTCCGCGCGGTCCGTCTTGAGCACCATCCGCACGACCACGACGACGAGCAGGACGCCGAGGACGACCTGGAACGTCTCCTTGTCGAACCACGGCTGCGTCGTCACGAACCGCCCCACGAGGACGACGGCGATGGCCGCGACGCCGCCCGACACGAGGGCCGTCCGCGGGTCGATGGCGCCGGCCCGGGCCTGCGCGACGGTCCCCGACGCGCTCGCGGCGAACGTGCAGAGGAGGCTCGACCCGAGCGTGAGCGGCGTCAGGACCGGGTCCTCGATGCCGGCGGCCTGGAACGAGAAGAACAGGACCGGCCCGAAGATGACGCCGCCGCCGACGCCCA
>CAXRFJ010000702.1:0-12564 GCA_964229475.1 Rubrivirga sp. | reverse complement strand
GACGAGCGGCCTCACCCGCGGAACCCGCCGCCGCGGAAGCCCCCAGCGCCCGGGGCGTCGCCGTCGTCGGGGCCCGCGTCCGGGGCGGGCGGCGGGGTCGAGGGCGGCGTCGCGTCGCGCGGCCCGGGTCGGCCGGCCTCGGGGTCGCTCTCGCCGAGGCCGGCGAGGTCGTCGAGGTCGGCGTAGAGGCCGGTCCCGTCGAGCTCCTCCGCCAGCCGGCCGTGGACGAAGAAGAGGGCCACGAGCGGGATGAGGTAGCCGGCGTACGACACGACCTGGAGCGGGGCCACGACGGCGCCCATCACGGAGAACATCGCCGAGGGGTCCGTGGCGACCGAGTTGATCCCGACCACGATCATCAGGACGTAGAGCGGGATCGACACGATCATGAGGATGACGTAGAACAGGAGCCCGGCCAGCAGGAGCGCCCCGAACGCGAACAGCCACGACCCATTGACGAGCTCGCGCGCCCGCTGCCACGACGCCGCGAGGGTGTCCTCCTCGAGCGCCCGCACGGCGAACGTCACGGCGTAGTACGGGAGCGACCAGATCACGAACGCGAACCACGCCAGGATGCCGAGGCACGGGACGACCGCGATCACGGCCGAGCCCATCACCACGAGCCCGTAGAGCAGCGTGAGGCCGAGGAACGGGAACAGAAGCTCGCGGGCCTCCTCCCACAGCCCGCTGGCCGTGATCGAGCCCGCCTGCCCCTCGCGGTAGAGCTTGACGTACGCCGACGCCGAGGCGACCGTGAGCGCGCCGCCCAGGAACCCGAACAGCAGGATGCCGAAGTAGGTCGGGCTGAAGACGGCGAACGGGTCGTTCTCGATGGCCGCCGGGTCGGCCATGAGGCCGCCCATCTGGTGCATGTAGAGCCCGGTGGCGATGCCCGTCGCGAGGGCCACCGGGGCCACCACGGCGACGTAGCTCCGGAGCAGCTCGCGCCAGTTCTCGCGCAGCAGGGCGACCGTCGCGTTCATCACGTCGCCGACGTCGCGGAGCTTGCGGAAGCGGACGGCGCCGAGGTCGGGGGAGTCAGGCATGGGGGGCGCGGCCGCGGAGGGCCGGGAGGACGACGAAGTAGCCGACAAGGAACGCCAGCGACCCGAGGATGACGACGAGGCTCGCCCACAGCGGCATCCCGGTCCGCCGCGTGACGACTCCCTCGAGGAGCGCCGCGAACGCGAACACGGGCACGAGGCCGACGATGATCTTCAGCCCCCGCGTGGCGCCCCGGCGGAGCGCGGCGAGGCGGGGATACGTCCCAGGCAGGAGGACGGCGTTCCACATCGTGAGGCCGGCGCCGCCCGCGATCACAATCGCCGCCAGCTCGAGCGTCCCGTGGATCATGACCACGCGGAACCACTCGCCGAGCAGGCCCTCGGCGCCGAAGAGGTGGGCGAAGGCGCCGACCATGATCCCGTTCTGCACGAGCACCCACCCCGTGCCGACCGACGCGCCCGGGACCGGGGCGCCGGGGAAGAACCCCGTGAACGCGAGGAACGACACGCGGATGTTGTTGAACGCGATGCCCAGGGTCATGTCGAGCTGGCGGGCCTCCTTGTAGACACGGAAGGGGTCGCCCGCCTCGATGTTCGCCTGGGACATGTTGACGTAGCCGTCCCCCAGGATCAGCCGGACGAATGTGGCGTCGCCCACCGACGAGACGGCGCCGACGCCGACGGCGCCGAGGAACAGGAGGAACGACGCGAGGAGCGCCCCGCGGGCCTGGTAGACGGCCTCGGGCACCTCGTGCGTCCAGAACCGGACGAGCCGGCCGCGCTCCTCGCGGCGGTTCCGGTAGACCCGAGCGTGGGCCTGCGCCGAGAGGTCGTTGAGGTAGGCTGCCGTCGCCGAGCCGGGGTAGAACGTCTTGGCGTAGGCGAGGTCGTCGCCGAGGCGGACGTAGGCGTCGGCGAGCGCGTCGGGGTCCGCGGCGTCGGCGTCGAGGAGGCCCTCGAGGGCGCGCCAGGTCGGGGCGCGGCGGCGGACGAAGACGGCTTCGCGCACGGGCGGCGGCGGGGCGGGCGTGACGGGCCGGAAGGTAGCCCCGGCGCCCAGTCCGCCGCCGGAGCCCCGGCGCCAGAACGGCTTGACCCGCCGCCGCACCCGCCGATACCCGACGCGGCCCCCTCCCCTCCCCCCGATGAGCGCCCCCCTGATCTCCACCTGGTTCTACGCCGAGCGCGAGGGCGAGGAGAGCGTCTACCCCCAGGTCGGCGGCCGGTCGTCGTCGACGTGGTTCCAGGCGGTCTACTGGCGGTGCGTGGTCGACTTTTTCGCGGCCAGCGCCCGCGTCAACCCCGGCGCGCACCACCGGCTCTACACCAACGTCGACGCGATCCCCGACATCGACGGGTTCGACACGGCGACGTTTCTGGCGCGCCACGGCGTCGAGGTCGTCGTCCTCCCGTACGCGTCGAAGCCGCCGGCCGGCTGGCACTCGGCGTGGACCAACCAGTTCTACGTGCTCGACGTCACGGCCCACCTCGCCGAGACGCTGGCCGAGGCCGACGCGGTGGGCGTCCTGCTCGACTCCGACTGCGTGTTCACGCGGCCCGTCGGCCCGCTCGTCGAGACCGCCCGCGCGCACGGCGCCCTCACGTTCGACGCCCACGTGGCCGACGACGAGGAGATGAACGGGCTCTCGCCGCGCCAGCTCGGCCGGCTCCTCGCCGACCTCGACGGGGTCGGCGGCGACGGCGCCTCGCCGGTCGTGCCCTACGTCGGCGGCGAGATCGTGGCCGGCACGCGGGACGCGCTCCGCGCCGTCGTGCGCGAGGCGCAGGCGATGTGGCCCGAGATGGTCCGCCGGCACGCGGCCGGCGAGCCCAAGACGAACGAGGAGGCCCACCTCCTCAGCGCCGTCTACCACCGCCTCGGGCTGCCCGTCGGCACGGCCGACCCGTTCATCGACCGGATGTTCACGTGGTTCACCGGCGCGACGGTCCGCCCCGGCCACGAGGCGATGATGATCTGGCACCTCCCCAACGAGAAGCGGCTCGGGCTCCGGCGCCTGTTCCGCGCGGTCCGCGACGAGGGCTCGTGGTTCTGGGCGCTCCCCGTCGGCGACGCGTGGCGCCAGCGGCTCGGCCGCACGCTCGGCGTGCCGCGCCGGACGCCCGGGAAGTGGGTCCGCGACGTCGGCCGCGCCGTCCGCGACAAGGTCGAGCGGCCCGGCTGAAGAGAGGGATTGAGGGATGGGGCATCCGGGATGAGGGGGCTCCGATGAGGACCGCATCCCTCGATCCCTCCATCCCCGGTCCCTCCGCTCAGGCCCCGAGGCCGAGGTAGTTGTTGGGGCCGGGGACGACGAGGTTCCGGAGCCGGCCGAGCCCGAACGCGAACCGGCCGAGCGCGGCCCACGCCCGGAGCCGGTCGGCCGCGGGGAGCGGGGCGTGCTGGATGGCCTTCGCGAACTCGACGGCCCGGCCGGCCGACGGGAGCACCAGCCCGGTCGGGCGGACGCCCGTCTCGTACTCGATGTAGTCGCGGCGCGAGAGGTGGCGCGCGCTGCCGGCGTGGTGGCGCTGCTCGAAAAGCGGCGCGTCGAGGTACGCGATCGGGCCGCGGAGCAGGAGCTCGGCGCAGAGGGCGTCCTCGACGCCCGGCATCGCGAACGGCCGCGACTGCCGAACCGCCTCGGCGCGGAAGACGCCGTAGATCAGCCACTGCCCGGGCTTGTCGCGGAGAAAGCGGAGGAGCCGGGCGCCGGGGTCCGGTCCGTCGAGCGCGCGCTGGGTGTCGGGCGTCCACGCCCAGATGCCGCCGTCGCCGTCGTGGAAGCCGCCGGCCTCGGCGTCGTAGCGGTACGGCGCGCCGGCGTCGTCGACGCGCCGGAGCGCGGTGTGGGCGCCGACGGCCTCGGGCCGCGCGTCGAGCGCTGCGAGGCAGCGCGCGGCGTCGTCCGGCAGCGGGACGTCGTCGTGGGCGGCCCACTTGACGACCGGCGCGCCGGTCTCGAGCGCGAGCGCCATCGACCGGTTGAAGTTGCCGTTCGCCCCGAGGTTCGTCTCGTTGCGGTGGTAGCGGATGCGGGGGTCCGCCTCGGCCGCCGCGCGAACGAGGTCGGCCGTCCCGTCCGTCGACGCGTTGTCGGTGACCACGGCGACCCAGCGCGCCTCGGTCTGCGCCCGGAGCGCCTCGAGGGCGCGCGGCAGGTAGCGCTCCCCGTTGTAGACGGGGACGGCGAACGCGATCCGGGGCTCAGGCACGGCGGGCGGCGGCGAGCTCGGCGATGGCGTCGTCATAGATGGCCCGGAGCTGGCGGTAGTTGACGTCGCGCGAGAACCGCTCGGCAAAGCGCGCGCGGGTCCGGTCGCGCATGCCGTCGAGGCGGGCGGGGTCGACGGTGAGGCCGCGGACGGCGGCGGCGAGGGCCGCGGCGTCGCCCCGGGGGACGAGCCGGCCGGTCACGCCGTCGTCGATCATCTCGGGGAACGCGCCGTGGTCGGTCGCCACGACGGGCGTCCCGAACCCCATGGCCTCGACGGCCACGAGCGGCCACCCCTCGTAGCACGTCGAGGGCACGACGGCGAGGCCGGCCGCGGCGGTCGTCCAGCTGAGCGTGTCGGCGTCGAGCCACCCGAGCCACCGGATGCGGTCGTCGGCCTCGGCGGCGGCGCGGACGAGGTCGGCCAGCTCGCCGTCGCCGGCGATCCGGAGCGGCGGGAGCGACGGGTCGAGGGCCCAGGCGTCGAGGAGCACGCGGAGCCCCTTGCCCTCCGCCAGCCGGCCGGCGAACAGGACGTAGTCGCCGCCGGGGCCCACGGCCGGGTCCCCGCACGGCGCGTTGTGCTTGACGGCGACGCGGTCGGCCGGGAGACCGCCCTCCACGAACAGGCCGCGCGCGAACGCGCTCAGGGCGACGTAGCGGTCGACGGCCCGGTCCCACGTCCCGGCGGCACGGTGGATCGCCGTCGTGGCGGCCACCGCGGCCGTCGCCGCCGCGCTCCCGCGGTAGCACCGGTGGCGGACGGCCGGGCCGGCGAACGCCTTGCCCACGCAGTCGTGGCAGATCCGGCCGTCGCGGAGCAGGAGGTTGCCCGGGCACACCATCCGGAAGTTGTGAAGCGTGTGGACCGTCGCCGCCCCGCCCGCGTGCGCCGCGTGGAAGACCGACGGCGACGCGAGCGGCAGCGTGTTGTGGACGTGGACCACGTCGACCCCCTCCGCCTCGACGACGCGCCGGACGTGGGCGTAGGCCTCGCGGCTCCACACCGTCCGCGCGGCGAGCGCGGCCCGGCCCATCCCCTCGACGGCGTCGTTGTGGAGCTCGTAGCGGAGGACGCGGTGCCCGCGCTCTTCCAGCAGGTCGCCCTCGCACGCGAACACGCCGTCCTCCCCGCCCGGCCGCTGGTACACGTTGTGGACCAGGAGGACCGTCAGCGGGCGGTCGGCGTCGGGGGCGTCGGCGCGGCCGGCGGCGCTACCAGCCGAACGCGGGGGCAGAGTCGGCGCGGGGGCGATCATGGGCCGGGGGGAGCAGGACGTCGAGGGGGTCGAGGAGGTGCGGGTGCGTCTTGTGGAGCCGGACGGCGGCGATGCCGATCCCGACCACGCTCCACAGCCAGATCCCGCCCATGGGCCCTTCGAGGTAGACGTCGAAGGAGGCGTTGACGAGGGCGGCCACCCAGAAGCCGGCGAGCCACGCGAACAGGGCCATCCAGCGGCGCTCGTCGAGGAGCCGCGCGCGGAACCAGGCCCGGAGGACGCCCGCGATCCACGTGAGGTGGACGAGCGCCCACAGCACGAGGCCGGGGACGCCGGCCCGCGCGAGGACCGTCATGTGGCCGTTGTGGGGGCTCCGGAGGCTGTCGTCGTCCTCGTCGACGGCGTACCCGTCGACCTCGGCGAGGTTGACGCCGAAGCCCTTGCCGGTCCAGAAGTAGGGCCCGTGGACGGTGTACTCCACGATGTCGCCCCACCACAGGAGCCGCCAGCGCTTCGTGCCGTCGAGCGCCATCGAGTTGGACGAGACGAAGATGCTCTTGACGTTCTCGGCGACCTGCTCGAGCGAGAGGTCGCGCGTGCCGTCCTGGATCTTGACCTGGACGAGCGGGCCGAGCAGCGCCGCGGCCACGACGAACGCGGCGAGCGCGTAGGCGAACCGCCCCGCGCCGGTCCCCGACGGCCGCATCAGCCACACGACGCCGAGGCCGAGCGCGAAGGCGACCATCCCGCCCCGGTTGCTCACCATGATGATGACGGCGCTGAAGACGGCCATGGCCACCACGGCCGGCGTGAGCCGCCGCCCTCCCAGCATGAGGAACGCGACGACGCCGGTCATGTGGACCATGAGGTCGCCGCCCTTGGCGCTGAGGACGCCCACGCCCGGCGCCCACGGCAGCGACGGGACGCCCGGCCCGAGCAGCTTCGTGACGCCGTAGACGAACCACACGGCGGCCAGCATCACGGCCACGAGCGTCCGGTACGAGCCGACCAGCTGGCGGAGCCGGTCGGGCTCGGCGAGCAGGAGGGCCGCCAGGACGACCGCGTAGAACCCGTACGCCACCAGCATCGCGTCGCGCGGGGCGTCGAGCCCGAACGTCGCGACGTACGGGAGCGTCCGGGCCGCCGTCCAGACGAGCAGGAGCCCCCACAGCCGGAGGGGCCACGCGCCGAGCGCGGCACCGAGCCGCCCCTTCCCGACCGCGACGCCGAGCCCGAGGACGAGCATGACCTCGCCCACGAAGAGGGGCGGGAGGCCGACGTAGGCGAACGTCCGCCCGAGGAAGGCGTAGCCGAGGAGGCACCCGGCGAACACGGTCACCCAGCGGCCGACGGCGGACGACCGGGCGCGCGCGGAGGTCGGGGGGGCGAAGGTCAGGTCCATGCCAGCGCGGGCTCTTCGATCTCGACGGGCGGGACGGCCGGCGCCGGCGCGGCCGGGCGCTCGCGGCCGGCGACGGCCCAGTAGCGGTCCGCCCAGTCGGCGGCGCGGACGTCCCAGACGAACCGCTCCGCGACGACCCGGCGGCCGGCCGCGCCGAGGCGGCGGCGGAGGCCGGGGTCGGCGGCCAGCTCGACCATCGCGTCGGCGAGCGCGGCGACGGCCGCGTCGGGCGTCTCGGCCGGGACGAGGCGGGCCGCCTCGGGCGGCGCGTGGAGGACGGTGCCGCCGAGCGCGAACCCGACGACGGGCCGGCCCGCGGCGAGGGCCTCCAGGCACACGCCACCGCCGGAGTCATGGAGGCTGGGCTGGACGAGCACGTGCGCCTCGCCGAGCCGGTCGAACACCTCGGCGCGCGAGAGCTGGCCCCAGAAGCGGACCCGGTCCGCCACGCCGCGCGCGGCGGCGAGCGCGCGGAGCCGGTCGTGCTCGGGGCCGTCGCCGACCAGCCACAGCTCGGCGCCGTCGAGCGCCGGGTCGGCGGCGGCGGCGGCGAACGCCTCGACCGCGAACCGATACCCCTTCCACGCGATCTGGCGGCCGACGCAGACGAACCGGGCCGGGCCCTCGTCCGGCGCCGGCAGCGCGCCGAGGCGGTCGGCCTCGTCCCGCGGAATCCCGATCGCGCTGCGGACCTCGACGCCGCGGGCCCCGAGCGCCTCCATACGGGCGCGGGTCGGCTCCGTCGTCGCGAACGCGGCGTCGGCGGCGCGGGCGGTGCGGCGGACGGCGGGCATCCGCTCGAACAGGCGCTGCGCGGCCGTGCGGCGGCGCTCGTACCGCGCGCCCTCCGGCTCGAGCGCGTCGACGAACGCCGGCGGGGCGGCCTCGCCCCCGCCGACCGGGCCCCAGACGAACGGGATGCCGAGGCCCGCCAAGCCGCTCGGCGCCCAGTACTGGACGTAGGTCACGTGGTGGGCGAGGTCGAACGGCCGCGCGCGGTGGAGCCGCCGCGCACGGCGGCCGGCCGCGGCCTGCCACAGCACGTAGTGGAGCTGCCCGACGAGGGCGGACGCGAACGGCTCGCCGTGGACCCGGTGGCGCTCGCGCTCGAACGGGAGCGCGACGTACTCGACCGTCAGCCCGGGCACGGGCCGCTCCGCCAGTTCCGCCTCGATGTAGATCCGGGTGCCCTCGTAGGTGACGACGGTCACGTCGTGGTGCCGCGCGAGCGACCGGACGGTGTGCCACCCGACGCCGCCCTCGGAGCCCTCGCCCGGCGTGCAGGCGAACGCCGACACGAGGACGCGGAGCCGGTCCGGGTCGCGGACCGCCGCGCCGGGCGCGGCCTCGCGCGCCGCCTCCTGCCCGACCTCGCGGGCCGGCCGGGCCAACACGCCCATCTCCGTGAGCAGCATCACCACGTCGCCCGCCAGCGCGCCGACGACGCCGAACGCCGCCGTGAGCCCGAGCACGACGGTCGACGTCACGCCGAGCGCCCAGACGCGGGCCTGGAACACGGCCGCGGGCCGCTCGGCGCTGCGGACGGCCGTCGCCAGCACGTTGGCCCCGGCCACGGCGATCGGGATGAGGGCGAGGCAGACGAGCATCCCCGTCGTCGCGACGTAGGTGCCGTCGTAGAGCCACAGCACGACCGGCCCGCCGAAGAGCACCACCAGCAGCCCGTACAGCCCGCTCAGGCCGAGGAACGCGAGGGCCAGCTTCCGGAGCGTCGGGCCGTAGGCGCCGGCGGCGCGGGCGCGGACGAGGACCGGCAGGCTCAGGGTCGCGAGCGCGGCGAACCCCTGCGTCGCCGGCATCGCGAGGTTGAACAGGGCCCGGAGCGTCGCGCTCCCCTCCAGGCCGACGAAGAGGGGCAGCGCGAGGAACGGGATCGCGAGCTGGGCCCACTCGAGGACGCCCGTCGCCGCCGCCCACCGACCGTACTCGACGTGCGCCGCCCGCGCCTCCCGGACCACGTCCGCCTCGGCGCGGGCGCGGAACAGCCCGAGGCGGGCCGCCAGCACGACGCTGGCCACGACCGACCCGGCGGCCATCAGCCCGAGGGCGACCGGCCCCGTCAGCGCGTCGGCCCGGTAGAACCCGACGGCGCCCGCGACGAGCAGGACGAGGTAGAGCGCGCCCGCCTTCGCCGCCCAGTCCGGCCGCGACACGACGAAGCACGCGCGGCGGAGCATCCACAGCGCGAGGATGCCGGCCTGGCAGACCGCGAGCGTGGCGAAGACGGCCGCCAGCGCGGCGTGCCCGAGCGCCCAGCTGACGGCGGCGACGGCCCCGAGCGCCGCGCCGGCCACGAGCGCGAACCCCGCGTGGCCGCGGAGGAGCGTCCGGAGGTAGGCGCCCGTCCGCCCCTTGAACCGCTCCGGGCCGAACACGAGCATCGGCTCGATGAGGAGCCCGCCGTGGACCGTCCCCGCCAGCAGGAACACGACGAACGCGACCGTGAACGCGCCGTAGGCCTCCGGCGAGAGCCAGCGCGCCAGGAGCACGTTGACGAGGAAGTTGGCGCCCGCGAAGAGCGCTTGGTCGAGCACCGTCCACACGCCCTGCCGCAGCCACGAGCCGCGGAGGAGGTCCCGGAGGGCGCTGAGGAGGGAGGCCATGAGGGGTGGCCGGGGGCCGGCCGACGGAGGGCCTCGGCCGACGCGCCGAGGCGGGGCGCCCTACTGCGTCAGGAGCTGGAACAGGAACGCGACGGTCCCGGCCGCGCCGATGACCGTGGCGGCGTCCTGCCACCCGAACCGGCGCTTGTCGATGACCTCGACGAGGAGCGCGTCGTCGTGGCGCAGCGGCGGGATGACCGACGGGTTGCCGGCGGCGTCGGCGAGGAGCGCGCCGTAGATCAGGCCGGTGCCGGGGCGGATCAGGCGGAGCTCGACGCGCCGGTCGCTCTGCCGGTCGCGCACGTCGATCCGCGGGCCGCCGGAGAGCGCGAGGAGCCGCCGGAGGTCGGTCTCGTCGGCGATCTCGTAGAGGCCGGGGTTCACGACGGCGCCCTCGACCTGGACCTGGATCGTGGCCTCGCCGGGCAGGTGGTGCTGGTAGTAGCCGGGCGCGTTGGAGACGGTCTGCTCGCTCTGGCCGATCCGCGTGACCGGGCGCTCGGCGGCGTCGGGCCGGCCGTAGGGGTCGGACGTCTGGGCGAGGGCGAGGGCCGGGAGGAGGCCGGCGAGGAGGAGGAGTCGGCGCATCGGGGTGGGGGGAGCGGTGGAGATGCGGGGGTCAGTCCCTCGGCGCGTGGCGGACGCCGGCCGTCGCCTTGTAGCCGACGGCCCCGCGCGGGTCGAACCGGTTGAGGACCGCGCCGACGCGCGTGAGCCCGACGCCAGCCAGCTCGGTCGCCACCTGCGTCATGGCGTCGAGGTCGGTCCGGTCCGCCTCGGCGACGAGGAGGGCCGCGTCGGCGTAGGGCGCCAGGAGCGTGGCGTCGGCCGCGGCGAGCGCCGCGGGCGTGTCGACGACGACGATGTCGAACTTGCCGCGGCAGTACTCGAGGAGCTGGTGGACCGTCTGGGCCGACCACATCTGGTCGGGCCGCTCGACGGTCTCGCGCGGCGTGAGGGCGAGGAGGTTGGGGACGGCCGTCGTCCAGAAGGCGACGTTGGCCTCGGGCGGGCCCTCGCCGAACTGGGCGTGCGGCTCCAGCCCGAACAGGTCGCCGACGGCCGGGTGGCGGAGGTCGGCGTCGAGGAGGAGCGTGAGCCGGCCGGCCTGGGCCGCGGCGATCGCGAGGTTGGCGGCCGTGAGGCTCTTGCCCGCGTGCGTGTCCGGGCTGCCGACCAGGACCACCTGCGGGTGGGCCCCGCCGCCGGCGTAGAGCCCGGCGTGGAGGTGCCGGAACGCCTCGGCCTCCGGCGCGAACGACCGCGTGAGCGTGACGAGGCCGGGGTGGACGACGACGCCCTCGATCTCCTGCCGGCCGCCGCGGAGGGCGTCCTTGAGGTCCGGCACCGTGCCGATCACGGCGAAGCCGCGGTCGCGGAGGTCGTCGGGCGTCCGCGCCTTCGTGTCGGTCTGGAAGCGGAGGAACGCGAGGCCGAGCCCGAGGAGCAGGCCGGCGATCCCGCCCAGCCCGAGCGACAGCGGGAGGACCGGCGACGACGGCGCGCGCGGGGTCTGGACCTCGCGGAGCACCTGGGCGAAGCCGAACTCGGTCGTCTCCTCCAGCTCGGCCCGGTCGAACTCGGTGCGGAGCCGCTGGAGCGTGGCCTCCGACGTGGCCCGCTGGCGCTCGAGCTGCTCGAGTTCGACCTGCTGGCCGGGCACGGCGCGGAGCTGGCCGCGGGCCTCGGCGAGGCGCCGCGCGAGCGTCCCGGCGCGGGCCTCGGCCCCGGCCAGATCCGCCTGGACGGCCGAGATCTGGCGCTGGAGCTCGGCGACGTAGGCCTGCCCGTTGGCGCCGTCGCTCGACAGGCTCAGGCCGCCGGCGGCGACCGCGGCGTCCGTCTGCGAGCCGATCCGGGCGCGGCGGTCGGCCTTCAGGCTCCGCAGGCGCGCGTCGATGTTGGCCACGTCGGGGTGGCCGGTCGGGTCGCCCCGGAGCTCGGGGTTCTGGGTGTAGATCTGCTCCAGCAGCCGCTCGAGGCGGGCGATCTCGGTGTCGAGGTCCGTCGTCTCGACCACCGACGGGACCTCGGCGCTCCGCTCCAACCGCGCGGGCACCGACGCGAGGTCGCTGCGGAGCTGGGCGAGGCGGGCGCGGTCGGTCTGGGCCTCGACGCGGGCGAGGTCGAGCTGGCCCTGGAGCTGGCCGATCTGCGAGACGGTCACGCGGGTCTGCTCGTCGAGCCCGGCCGCGTTCTCGGCCGTCATGAAGCCGGCGAGCTGGTTCTCGATCTCGTCGAGCTCGCCCTCGCGCCGGGCGATCTGCTCCTCGAGCACCTCGCGCGTCCGCGTCGAGCGCTCGCGCGACGACGACTGGGTGAGGGCCTGGTACTCGTCGGTGTAGAGCCGGGCGATGAGGGCGGCCTCCTCGGCGCTGCCCGCCTCGGCCTCGACGCGGATGGCGTCGGCCTGGTCGGCGGCGGGCCCGATCGTCACGACCTCCTCCTGGAGGTAGTCGGCGAGGACGTCGGCCGTGAGCGGCGTGCCGTAGCGGCCGACGGCGCCCTGGATGGAGGTGAACGCCTCGGCCTCCGGCTGGCGGAGCAGGACCTCGGCGGTCCGCTCGGCGATCTGGGGCGCCTGCTGGAGCACGAGGCCCTGGTTGACCACCTTCGACACGCTCTCGCCCGGGGCGACGGCCACGCCGCCCGCGCCGGTCTGGCCGGGCTCGTTCGGGATGATGAGGAGGACGCTGTGGGCCGTGTAGACGGGCGCCGAGAGCGTCCCGTGCGCCGCGCCGATGGCGAGGCCGAGGAGCGTCAGGCCGAGGACGAGGGGCCAGTGGCGGCGGAGCATCCGGAGCGTCCGGCGCATCGAGCGCCGCGCCTCGTCGCGCGTCGCCGCCGAGGCCGACGCGGGCGGGCCGGTCGGCGGCGCGGGCGGGCCGCCCGGCTGCGTCATGGGGACCGGCCGCTGGACGGGCGCGAGGGCCGTGCCCGGCGCGTCGTCGGCGTCGAAGTCGATGCGGAAGCCGTCGCCGTCGTACGCGACCTCCTGCGCCGGGTCCGCCAGCGCGGGGGCGGCGGGCGGCGCGGCCGGCCGGGGCGCCTCGACGGGGACCTCGGCGGCGCCGGGCGCCCCCGCCGGGGCGCCGTGGCCTCGGC
>CAXRFJ010000701.1:0-3706 GCA_964229475.1 Rubrivirga sp. | reverse complement strand
CCGAGTTCGGCGCCCTCCGCCAGCGCGCCGAGACGGCCGAGGCCCGCGCCGCACGCTCGGGCCGGGCCGCCGACGAGGTCCTCGACCTCCGCGCCGAGGTGGACCGCCTGCGGGCCGAGATCCAGGCCCGCGACCGCGCCCTCGACCTCCTCCGCGCCGAGCAGGCCGACCGCCAGGGCCGCGTGCCGGCCGCCGACGCCGCGCTCGCCGACGCCCGCCGCCAGCTGGCCGACGCCGTCGCCGCTCGCGACCGGGCCGTGGCCGACCGGGACCTCGCCTACCAGCAGCGCGACGACGCCTACCTCGCGCGGGACGCGGCCGCCGCCGAGGCCGACGCGCTCCGCGCCGAGCGCAACGACCTGCTCGAGGAGCGGACCCGGCGTCTCGCCGAGCCCCCGGCCGCCCCGCTCACCGACAACGACCTCGCGGCCGAGCGAGCCGCCATCGCTCGCGACCGCGCGCTCCTCGCCGCCGACCGGGCCGCACTCGCCGCCGAGCGCGAGGCGTTCGAGGCGCTTCGCCGCTCGCAACCCGGCGCGCGAGCGGTCGGGGACCAGGAGGCCCTGCTGGACGAGCTCGTCCGGACGCAGTCCGAGCGCGAGGCGCTGCTGGCGGAACGCGACCGGCTGGCGCTCGAGCTCGACGGCCTCCGTGCCGACCGCGCGGCGCCGGCGGCCCCCCGCCCCCTCCCTCCCGCCGCCCGCGCGTCCGCCGCGCCCTCGGGAGGCGGGCTGGCCTTCCTCCCGGGCTTCGACTTCGGGCGCCTCCAGAACCCCGACGTCGTGCGCCGGCGGCTCGACGAGGCGGAGTACCCGCGCTGGGCGACCGTCGGGCGGATCGAGGGCGACGTGCTCGTCCTGTTCCAGACTGACGCCTCCGGGCGCGTGGTCCGCACGGCCGTGCCGCAGCCTATCGGCGGCGGCCTCGACGGGCTGGCGGAGGAGATCGTCCGCGAGATGCGGTTCGCGCCCCCGACGGTCGACGGCCAGGAGACGGGACTCCGCTCGCAGGTCGTCGTGCGGTTCGAACTGTGAGGACCGGAGCGACCGTCCGGGGCGCGAGGGGACGCCCTCACCCCGGCCGGCTCGCGTCTCAGCCCGCCTCGTCGAGGATGTAGATCGCCCGGAGGTTCCGGGCGAGCTGGCCGTAGTCGAGGCCGTACCCGATGACGAACAGGTTGTCGATGTCGAACCCGACGTAGTCGACGTCGACCTCGACCTTGGCCGCGTCGGGCTTGCGGAGGAGCGTGACGGAGCGGAGCGAGGCCGGGTTGAGCGCCTCGATCTGGTCGAGGACGTACTTCATCGACAGCCCCGTGTCGACGATGTCCTCCACCACGATGACGTGCCGGCCCTCCAGCTTCGCGTCGACGTTCTTGAGCTCGGTCACCTGGCCGCTCGACACCTTCCGCTCGCCGTAGCTGGAGAGCTTGTAGAAGTCGACCTCCGAGTCGCCGGGGATGGCGCGCATGAGGTCGGCCGTGAACATGAACGCGCCGTTGAGCACGCCGATGAGGATCGGGACCCCGAGCTCGGCGTAGTCGGCCGCGATCTGCTCCCCGATCTCGAGGATCCGCGTCTGGATCTGCTCCTCGCTGAGGTAGAGCTTGAACCGCTCCCCGCGGCAGGTGACGACGTCGGGGGCGGCGGCGAGTTCGGGCATCAGGAGACCGGGTGCGAGCCGAAAGCTAGCGCCCCTCGGCGCCCGCGCGCCACGCCCACCGCGCCGCGCGGTCGGTCCCGGGCCCGACGGCCACGAACGCCGCCAGCCGGTGCCCGACGACCCACGCGATCTCGCCGTCGACGAGGACGACCGGCACGCGGGCGCGGTCGGCGCGCGCGACCCCCCGGTCCCGCAGGAGGTCCGAGACGAGCTGGCTCCCGTCCAGCCCGAGCGGCCGGATCCGGTCGCCGTCGCGCCACGGCCGGACGTCCAGCGCCCCCGCCGCCCGGTCCGCGTCGACGACCTCGGTCAGCGGGTCGCGGTCGAACGCGGCGGGCACGGCGTCGAGCCGGGAGACCGTGAGGTGCCCGCCCGCGCCCGCCTCCGCGACCGATTCGAACCGGAGCGCGTCGGGCTCGCGCCACACGCAGAGCCCCGCGGCCTCGACGCGCGTGCCCACCCCCGCCTCGGGGAGCCGTGCGAGGCGGTCGAGCAGGGGCCGTGAGCGCGGCACCGTGGGGGCCCACGCGGCGACGGCCTCCGCCAGGAGCAGGCTCCGCGCCGCGAGGGGGAGCGCGGCCAGCGCGCCGAGGCGGAGGCGGCCGGCCCCCTCCGTCGCCGCCGCGAGCCGGTCGCGGACGAGCCCGCCGGCGGCCCGCGCGGCCTCGGCCGCGGCCGCGACGCGGCGGGCCACGTTTGCCCCCCCACCCGAGGCCAGCGACGGCATCACGTTGTGGCGGAGCCAGTTCCGTCGGTACGCATCGGACGCGTTCGAGGGGTCCTCCCGCCAGCTCCACCCCTGCGACTCGGCCTCCGCTTCGAGCTCCACGCGAAGGACGTCTAGCATCGGTCGAACCAGCACGACATCCGGCCCGAGGGGCCGCGCGGGCGGCATCCCACCCAGCCCGCGGAGGCCGGCGCCGCGGACGAGCGCGGCGAGGACCGGCTCCGCCTGGTCGTCCGCCGTGTGGCCGGTCGCCACGAACGGGCAGCCGCGCTGGCGGGCCGCGTCCGCGAGCGCGGCGTAGCGGGCCCGACGGGCCTCGGCCTGCACGTTCCCGGGGCCGACGACCACGGCGCGCCGCTCGACCGCCACCCCGAGGTCGGCCGCCAGCGCGGCGACGAACGCGCCCTCGTCGGCGCTCTCCTCTCGCAGCCCGTGGTCCACGTGGCACGCGACGACCGGCTGCCCGAGCCCAACGAGCACCCGGAGGAGGACCGTCGAGTCGACCCCGGCGCTGGCGCCGACGAGCACGCGGTCGGCCGGAGCGACGCCGCACGCGCGGAGGCCAGCGCGGACGCGCTCGGCGACGGTCACCGCGGCCGGAAGCGGCGCTCGATCTCCTCCACCGTCATCCGCGTCATGGTCGGCCGGCCGGCCGGATCGCTGAACGGGTCGTCGCAGCCGAAGAGCTGGTCGACGAGGAGGCGCGCCTCCGGGGGGCCGAGGACGTGGCCGGGGCGGATCGCGCTCCGGGCGGCCATGCTCCGGGCGAGGTTCTCGCGCGCCGAGAGGCGGAGGCTCCGGCGGTTGCGGCGGAACTGGGCGAGCAGGTCGTCCAGCACCTCGCGCTCATCGCCCAGCGTGACGTCGGCGGGGACGCCGCGGACGAGGATCGGCCTGCCGTCCTTGACCTCCATCTCGAACCCGAGCGCGGCGAGGTCGGGCAGGATCTCGGCGAGCAGCTCCCGGTCGGCCGGGCCGAGGTCGACGGTGAACGGGAACAGGAGCTGCTGGCTGGCAGCCAACCCGCTCGCCATCGTCGAGAGTGCGCGCTCGTAGAGGATCCGCTCGTGCGCCGCGCGCTGGTCGACCACGAGGAGGCCGGAGCGGACGGGCGACAGGAGGTACCGGCCGTGGAGCTGCCAGAACGTGCGGTCGGGGTCGTCGTCGAGCTCGAGGTCGTCGACGCCCTCCGGCGCGGGACCGAGGCGGGACGGGATCGGGCCGACGGGCGCCGTGGGCACGACGGGCGGCGGCAGGGACGGGCCGTCCGCCCCGGGGCCCGGCGCGGCCGGCGGATCGGGCAGTGGCGGGATCGCG
>CAXRFJ010000700.1:0-6297 GCA_964229475.1 Rubrivirga sp. | reverse complement strand
CGGTAGACGTAGGTCCCGCTCGCGAGGCCGCGGGTGGCGAGCCGGGCCTCGTGCGGGCCGGCCGCGAGCAGCCCGTCGGCCAGCGTCGCGACGCGGCGGCCGAGGACGTCGAACACGTCGAGCCGGACGTCGGCGGCCTCTCCGAGCGCGAACCGGATCGTCGCCGTGCCGGCGGTCGGGTTCGGGAACGAGTTCCCGAGGGCCCAGCCCTCCGGCAGCTCCTCGACGGCCACGACGCCGCCCTCGTAGGACGCGAACTGGCCGTAGTCGAGCGAGACGCCGCCCGTGTTCGACGTGATCGTGACCGTGTGGACGCCCGGCGACACGTTCACGCGCGGGCCGCTGACGGTGGCGGCCGCGCCGGCCTCGGTGGCCGCGAACGCGAGCATCCCGACGGAGGCCCCGTCGATGAGGATCTCACCCGACCCGCCGGAGGCCGACGTGTAGGTGACGTAGGGCTGCATGCTCATCGCGCCGTCCGGGATCGTGACCGAGAACGTCACGGAGCCGTTGGCGGCCAGGTCGACCGCCTTGAAGCCCTGCGGGCAGTACGCCTCGGCGTCCTCGCACTCCTCGGCCACGCCGCTGGTGGTCGCGTCGGGCGGGGTGAGCGTGGCGACGACGTTCTCGCTGGCGTCGACGATCTCGACCGTCGAGAAGGCCTGGAAGCCCCACGACGGCACGATCCGGAGCGTGTTCGTGCCGGCGTTCATCGCGAGCGAGCCCGAGATGATGTCGGCCGGCCGGACCTCGAGGGTGTGCCAGTTGGTGGCGTCCGGGAGCGGGCGCCAGCACGTGCCGCCGCTCCAGGCCGCCGTGCAGAAGAAGACCTCGCCGAAGCCCTCCTGCGTCTGCGCGCTGTTCGTCGACGAGCCGTTGAGCAGGAAGTTCTGGCCGCGCGGGTCGCTGCCGCGCAGGTTCGTCAGGATGTTGTAGCCGTACTCGCCGTCGGCGGGGAGGTCGAACGTCCACTCGATGAAGCCGCTCGACTCCATGAAGAAGGAGGTGAACCCGCCCGCCTCCACGACGGTCGCGCCGTCGTTGATCGTCTGGCCCTCGGCCTGGAGGATCGGGGCCACGAGGACTTCCTCGATCGGGTCGAAGTTGTCGACGAGGTCCTGGAGGTAGTCCTCACGGTTGGCCTCGTAGTCCGCCTTCGCGGCCGGGAACCAGTTGAGGTCGCCGAGCGGGAGGCCGTCGGTGCCGGCCGTCTGGAGGTTCGCGTCGGAGTACGAGAAGTCCTCCGGGAGCGGCCAGTTCACGTCGATGGGCTCGCTGCTCCGGCCCGGGTCCCAGACCACGAGCGGCCACGGCGTCGGGGCGGCGGTGGCCGCGGCCGTGATGAACCCCTTCATCGCGTCGTAGACGGCGCCGCCCAACGGGGCGCTGGCGAAGTTCGGGATCACGTCGAGGTTGCCGAACTTCTTCATCCCGTCGGGAAAGGCGTCGAACCAGCCCTGGGTCGTGTCGTTGACGAGCGGCTGCGGGCGGACGGGGTCCGGCGAGATGGTCCCGTAGTGGGTGTTGATCTCGGCGGCGCGGCCGTAGGTGTTGTTGGCCAGCAGGATCCGCCGGTCGCTGTTGAAGCCGAACGCGGCCGGGAGGTTGGCGATGCCGAAGATGCTCGAGTACGGGTCGGTCCGGTTCGGGCCGTTGTACTGGTCGGCGCTCTCGCCCTGCCAGAAGGGGTTGACCCAGACGTTGTTGGCGACGTAGGCCTGCTGCCAGATCCCGCCGGCGTTGAAGGCGAGCCCGAAGTTGATCACCGTGTTGTGGTTGAACACGAAGTAGTCGACCGGGGCGGCCTCAGACTGGAACGGGAACGACGTGATGTTGAAGAACGAGTTGTTCTCGAACATCACCGTGTCGGCGCCGGCCTCGAGCCGGATGGCGCGCCCCTCGTACCGCTGCGTGTTCCCGACGAGGTTGCGGAAGTGGCTGTTGCGGATGTAGAAGCTGTTCCCGCCGGACTTGACGCCGAGGTGGTGCCAGTCATTGCGGTCGAAGATGACGTTGTCGTAGGTGAACCGGGCGTTCTCCGAGTTGATGACGATGGGCTCGTAGAACCCGGTGATCCCCGTGTTGTCCTGGCCCATGAGCCAGACGTTCATGAGGTGCTGGCCGCCCGAGCCGCCGCTCCGGATCATGGCGTCGACCGAGCCGTCGCCGCGGACGATCCGCTGGATCACGGCCGGGCCGCAGTCCTCCGTCCCGGAGGCGCCGCACACGTTCTGGCCGGACGCGGCGCCCTCCTCGGCCGTCTCGCCGCGGATGACGAGGTCGAAGTCCGTGTTCTCGATCGCGTCCTCGTTCCAGTAGTACCCGCCGCGGCGGAGGACGTAGACGCGGTCGGCCGGGCGGTCGGCGTCGTTGGCCACGGCGTTCCGGAGGGCGTTGATGTTGACGTCGCCGCCGTCGAACCACTCGACGACGCACTCGGCGGGCGAGGTCGGGCAGACGTCGTCTTGGGCGCGCGCGGGCTGCGCCAGCGCCGCGAGCGCGAGCACGGCCAGCAGCGAGGAGTAGAAAGGCCGCATGTCAGTCTTGGGGGTGGGGAGAGAAAGGGGGGCGCCGCGGGCGGCCGGTCGGGGCGGGCCCTCGAACCGGTAGCGGGCCCCCACGTCGACCGTGAACCCGTAGAGCTCCCGGTACGCGAGGGACGGATCGCCGAAGAGGTAGTCGCCGGTGACCGAGTTCTGGTTGGTGTAGCGCTGGTCGCGCCGGTTGTTGAGGTTGTTCAGGTTGGCGAACACCTCGAACCCGGCCCGGACCGCCTGCCGCACCGAGAGGTCGACCCGCGCGTAGTCGCCGACGAACTGGTCGAAGAGCGCGTTCGAGTTGCTGACGGACGCCGTCGTGTTGCTCTGGAACAGGTACGAGAGGCGCGTCGAGAACCCCTTGTAGTCGTAGCCCAGCGTGACGTTGGCGATGTGGGCGGCCTGGTCGGGCATCCGGCCCGTCCGCGTCGTGTCGCGGATCGAGAAGGTCTGCGAGCAGCGGGGGTTGCAGACCCGCTCCGTCAGGAGCTCGTAGCTGAAGTAGGTCGTCTCCGAGAACGACCGGGTGTAGTTCAGGTTGAGGACGAGCCCCTTCAGCGCGCCCGGCAGGTACGAGAAGTTGGTCTGCCACTCGAGCTCGTACCCGTAGAAGGTCGTCGGCTCCGGGCTGTTGACGTTGGTGTAGACCGTGGGGCGGTAGCTCTCGTACCAGCCCTCCGGGATGTTCGTCCCCTCCGGCGGCGGGAGCGTGCTGCTGATCGGGACGCCGATCCCGATGACGAGGTCGTCGATCGTCTTGTGGAAGGCCGAGACCCCCACGAGCCCGATGTCGCCGCGGACGACCTGGAGCGAGGCGTCGTAGTTCGTCGCCGGCGACGGCCGGAGCGTCGAGTTGGCGGCCACGACGGTCGAGTTGAACTGGTCGATCCGCGTGATCGGCGCGTACTGGTTGTAGTTGGGCCGGGCGAGCGTCCGGGTCCGGGCCAGCCGGAGCGAGAGCCAGTCGAGCGGGCGGACGTCGACGTGGAGCATCGGGAGCCAGTAGCCGAAGTCGCGCTCGACGGTCAGCTCCTCGAAGTCGGCCGGGGGCCCGAACACCTGGCCGTTCGTGACCGTCCGGAAGCGCTGGCCGGTGTACGTCGTCTGGTCCCGCTCGTAGCGGACGCCGGGGAGGACGGTGACGACGTCGCCGATCCGGAGCTCGGCCATCACGTAGCCGGCCTGGTAGCGCTCGGTCCCGCTGTAGTCGTCGCCCAGCGACGAGATCGTGTCCGGGTGGTACTGCCCGACGAACTCGGTGGCGTACGGCGTGTCGCCGGGGTCGGCGCAGACGTCGCTCTGGAGCGCGCGCATGACCTGGAGGAGGACCTCGTCGTCCGGGACGAGCCCGAGCGAGAACTCGCCGTCGAGGAAGTCCTCGCCGCGGGCGTAGTCGAGGAGGACGTCGTTGATCCGGAAGTCCTCGCCGACGAAGTCCTCCTGGTACTGCGGGAGGGCCTGGCCGAGGCACTCGAACAGGTTGGGGTTGGGGTACTGGAGCCCCTGGCGGCCGTAGCGGTCGCGGTCGTAGTCGCGCTCGAGCCAGCGGAGCTTGCCGCCGGTCTTGACGTAGCCCGTCAGCCACGACCCGAGGCGGAACGGCGCCTGGAGGTTGAGCTGGACGCCGGACTGGTCCTCGCTGAGGTTCCGCGTGTCGGCCCAGAGCGAGGCCAGTTCGAGCGTCGAGTCGGTCACGATCTCCTCCGTCTCGTACTGGTCGAGCGTGAGGCCGAGGCGGTAGCGGTCGAGGGTGGGAATGGTCCGGAGGCCCTCGATCCCGTCCAGCGCGAACGTGAACGAGAGGTCCTCGGGGTTCTCGTTCCGCGACCGGGAGTAGTTGCCGCCGAGGTCGTACCGGAGCCAGCCGAGGTCCTGCTCGAGGCCGAGCGCGCTCGTCCAGAGCGACGTGGTCCCGTCGAACGTGGACACGTTGTAGGTCAGGTTCGTCGTGTTCGCCTGGCGGTTCCGGACGAGCCCCTCGTTCCCGACGGCGTTGTAGAACGTGTTGCCGGTCACGCGGCCGCCGGGGATCCGGACGTCCATGAGCAGGCTCCCGCCCGCCCGCGAGCGGCCGACCGTCTCCTCGCGCGTGTCGAAGCTGCTCGGGACGAGGACCGTCTCCTGGTCGCCGTCGGAGAGCGACGTCTGGGCGTACCCGACGCCGAGCTTGTCGGCGCTCCGGTCGTTCCGGTCGGCGTTGAACGTGCCGATGATGCCGAGCCGGTCGCCGAAGAACCGGTCGCTCACCGTCCCGACCACCTTGTAGTTGTCGTACGAGTCCTGGAGCCCGGTGTAGCCGCCCTGGGCGAGGACGTCGACGGAGAGGTCGGAGGGCGCGCTCCGGAGCCGGAGGTTGATCGTCCCGCCGACGGCGTCGGCGTCCATGTCGGGCGTGATGGCCTTGCGGACCTCGATGCCGTCGAGGATGTTCGACGAGACGAGCGAGAGATCGACCGAGCGGTCGCCGCCGTCGGTGCCCGCCAGCCGGACGCCGTTGACGGTCACGTTGTTGAACTTGGGCGAGAGCCCGCGGATGGCCACCTTGTTGGCCTCGCCGCCGGAGCGCTGGATGGCCACGCCGGGCAGCCGGCCGATCGACTCGGCCGCGTTGTTGTCCGGGAGCTCCTGGATGCGGTCGGCCGAGACCACGTTGACGACGGTCGCGCTCCGGAACTGCTCGTTGATGGCCGAGAGCTGGCCGGCCACCTGGGCCGTGACCTCGACGCCCTCGAGCGTGAGGAAGCTCAGCGCCGCGGCGACCTCGACCGTCCCGCCGTCCGGCACGTCGACGGCGAGCGTGTCGCTGACGTAGCCGACGTACGAGACGATGAGCCGCTGGGGGCCCGACGGCGCGCTCGGGATCGAGAACCGGCCGTCCATGCCGGTCGCCGCGCCGATCGAGGTCCCGGCGATCCGGGCGCTCGCGCCGAGGAGCGGGTCGCCGGTCTGGGCGTCGGTCACGATGCCGACGATCCGGCCGGCGGCCGGGGACGGGGTCGCGAAGGTCGGGGCGGCCACGAGGGCCGCCAGCGCGAGGAGGCCCAGGCGGGCGATGCGCGAGGTCATGCGGGACGGAGCGTCGAGGGAGTAGCCGAGCCGGCACGCGGGGCCCGAGGCCGGCTTCACGGATAGTATATCAATCAATTTGATTATTGCAAGCGCTTCCGAGGGATTCCCGCGCCCGTCGTCCTGCGGCCGCCCCGTTTTCGGCCCTGGGGCGCGTAGCGGACGCATTTGTGACCTACCGCCGGGGTCGGAAGCCCTTTCCCGACCGGGCCCGCTCGGGCTCAGATCGACACGCTGGAGCCGGCGCGGGCCATGATCTCGAGGCAGGCGCGGGCGTTGTGGTAGGGGCACTTCCAGGGCCCCACCGTGTCCTCCTCCCGGTACGGCACGCCGCCGCGGTCGACGCGGAAAAACCACTCGCCGCCGTCGCGGTCGACGATGGCGCGCTGGATAAACGCCCAGGTTCGATGGGCGGCCTCGGCGAAGGCGGCCTCGCCGGTGTGCTCGTAGGCGTCGAGGAAGCCGACGACGGCCTCGGCCTGGGGCCACCAGTGCTTGTCGGTGTCGAGGCGGCCGTCGGCGTGGCGCTCGTTGAACAGGCCGCCGTCGGCGTCGAGGCCCTCCTCCAGCGTGAGCCGCGCGAGGCGGAGGGCGACCGGGCGGACGCGCGCCGCGAGGGCCGCGTCGCCCAGCTCGGCGGCGGCCTCGTTCAGCAGCCAGCCCGCCTCGACGTCGTGGCCGAACGAGACGTCGG
>CAXRFJ010000699.1:0-2232 GCA_964229475.1 Rubrivirga sp. | reverse complement strand
GCGGCTGGGGCGCCCGCCGCCCCACGCCTGGCGCCGCGGGCGGGGCGTCGCGGAGAACGACACGAGCAGGTCGTCGCTGTCGCGGTCGGGGTAGGCCCGGACGTGGACGCCGTCCTCGACGTCGAACCGGACGACGACGCGGTCGGCGTCGGCGTCGACGTGGTAGTCGCGGACCGGGCTCACGGCCCGCTCGCGCTCGACGGCCGGCGCGAGGTGCGCGCGGTAGAGGACGAGCTCGAGCGCGCCGCCGTCCTGGTCCACGCTGTAGGCCCGGACGCGGCTCGTGGTGTGGACGCGGGCGACGAGGGCGTCGCCGTCGGGGCTCCGGTCGAACGAGACGCGCTCAACGTCGATGCGGGCGCCGGCGACCGACGCGGTCGGTACCGGCACGGGCGCGGCCATCGCGGGGGCCGCCGTCGCGAGCGCGAGGAGGAGGCTAGCGAAACGGTGCATGGGCGGAGGGGCCGGGGGGAGAGCCCAGCGACACGGAAAAACCGTGCCGCGCGACGTCCCCCGCGACCGGCGTCGTCCGGTGGGGGCCGTGTGGAAAACAGGCGGCCCATCCGGAACCGTCCCGTTCCCGCATCGCCACGCGTGACGGGGGAGCGATCCAAAGGTATTCACTTGGGCGCCACCGCCTCAAGTGATTTCTGAGCGTCGTCGGATTACCGATCGCCCCGGTCCCAGGTCGTCTCGCCCCGCCTCGGGGCCGCGCCCGAGGCGCCCGTAGCGGCGTGCTAGTCGCCGCCGACGAGCTCGCGGAGGCGGACGTCGACGATGTCGTCGTGGTGGGCGCGGCGGTCGGCCAGCTCGCGGCGGGCGGCCTCCAGGCGCTGTGCGGCGACGGAGAGCTCGCTCTCGCGGATCTCGTGGTGGAGGTCGAGCAGGTCCGAGAGGAGGTCCCGGAGCTGGCCGCGGAGCCGCTGCCGCTCGGGGCCGGCGGGGAGGTCGCGGACCTGGGCCGCCAGGACGTCGGCCTCGTCCTGCATGGCCCCGGCCTCCTGCATCCGGTCGTAGAGCGCCTCGTCGCGGGAGGCCACGTCGCGCATGTACGCGGCCTCGACGATGGGGGACACGGCCTCCTCTGGCATCGCGCCCGGTGGCCCGGTCTGTGCCACGTCGCCCATGATGTAGACGCCGCGGCCGGGCCGGCTCGACTCGGCGAGCGGCACCAGCTTCTCGTGCTCGAGGACGTAGGCCTCGCCGTCGATCTCGAGCACGGGCGCCAGCGGGCCGCTGTACTCGAGCGGTGCCATCTCGAAGCCGGACAGGTCCATCCCCGCGGGCACGGCGTCGGGGAGCCGCTGGCCGTCGAGGTAGATCTGGCCGTCCCGGAGTTCGAACGTGTGGACCACCTCCTCGGTCTGGGCGGAGGGCGCGGCCGCGACGGCGAGGGCGAGCGCGCCCGCGGCGATCAGGCGTCGGATCATCGCTGGACCGAGGACGTGTCGGTGCGGAGCCGGGCGCGGGCGGGCGCCGAGCGGACGGCCGGCGTGCCGGCGCGGACGGACTGGAGCCCCGGCGCGGCCCCGGCCGACGGCGACGTGGGCTGGCCGAACGCCTCGGACGGGACGTCGTCCCAGGCGAGGTCGTCCTCGGAGCCGAGCTCCTGGAGCCGCAGCGACAGCGTCCGGACGTCCTCCGACATCTCCCACGACGGCGGCGGGTCGGCCGGCGTCCGCGTGGCCGGCCGCGCCGCGGCGGCGACCGTCTGTGCGGGCGGCGCGGCGGTGTGGGGGGCGGGCTCGCTGGGCGCCCGCTCGGCGCGGGCCGGGGGCGGGGCGAAGGCCGCGATCGGCGCGGCGGCGGCGAGCGCGCCGACGGGGGGCGGGGCCGCCGAGCCGGCGTCGTCGACCGACTCGGGCGGCTCGGCCTCGGTGGCGTCCGGCCGCTCGGCGGCGGGGACCTCCGCGGCGTCGGCCTCGGCGAGCGCGGCGACGGCCCGCGGCGCGTCGCCCTCCGTGGCCCCGCGCGGGAGGACGGCGAGCACCGCCAGCGCGGCGACGAGCAGGCCGGCGGCGCCGGCCCACACGCCGGCGGGCGTGCGGCGGCGCGCCGGGCGGGCGGGGGCGCGGTCGGCGGAGCGGGCCGGGCGGTCGCCGCGGACGGGGGCCGCCCCGGCGGTCACGGCCGCGAGGCGGACGGCGGCGAGCGTGGCCGCCGGGGGGCGCGGGGGCGGGCGCCGGTCGCGCGCGAGGTGCGACTGCGCGCGCACGGCGCCGTCGCCCGGCG
>CAXRFJ010000698.1:0-2041 GCA_964229475.1 Rubrivirga sp. | reverse complement strand
CCGACTCTCGATTCTCTCGCTCGCCCGCGCGACGCTCGCGCTCGCCCCGTCCGCCTCGGCGCAGGTCTGCGCTGACTGCGAGCCGCCCCCCGTCTACAAGCCCGACGCGCTCCTCGGCCTCCGCGCTGCCGACGTCGGTGGCAAGTCCGTCCCGCTGCCCGAGCGCTCCCTGAACGGCCTCGTGCGGATGCTCGACGCCGCCGTCGACCTCCAGGTGATCGTCGACAAGCCCGCCAAGATGCAGATGGCCTACGGGCTCGTCCGCGACGGCGAGCTGGTCGTGAGCGTGACCTCCGACGACCTCCGGGCGACGCCCGGCAAGCACCCGCTCATCCGGGTCGGCCACGGCCCCGTCGAGGGCTACGAGGACCCGCTCTTCGGGTATGAGGAGCCGCTCTTCGGGATCTGGGGGACCGGCAACGTCGGCTACGAGGAGCCCCTCTTCGGATTCGACGACCCCCGGCTCGGGTACGAGGAGCCCCTCTTCGGGTACGAGGAGCCGCTGTTCGGGTACGAGGATCCGCTGTTCGGGATCTGGGGCGATACCTCCTTCGAGAAGCCGTACCTCGGCTACGAGGACCCGCTGTTCGTGCTCGACGGCGTGTGGGAGCGGGCGAAGGACCTCGTCGAGACCGAGTACGCCCTCGTCCTCATCGCCTACGGCCTGCCCGGCAACCGGCACACGTTCGCCGGGAGCGCCGTCGTCGTGCCGTTCGACCTCGTCGACGGCGCCGCACCGCACGACGTGCGCGCGCCGCGCGCCTCCGCAGCGGCCGCCCCGGCGCTCGGCGTCGCGCCAAACCCGTTCGCCAGCGGGGCGACGGTCCGGTTCGAGACGGCCGAGGCCGGCCCGGTCCGTGTGTCGCTGGTCGACGTGCTCGGCCGCGAGGTGGCCGTCGTGTCGGAGGGCGAGCGCCCGGCTGGCGCGCACCGTGTCCGCTTCGACGGCGCCCTCCTCGCACCGGGCCCCTACCTCCTCCGGGTCGCGGAGGGCACAGCGGTCCGGTCTGCCCCGGTGACCGTCGCGCGCTAGTCGCCTCCCCGGGCGCGCCTCTGTGGGGCGCGCCCCTCACCCCAGACCTCCCTCCCCATGACCCGCCTCCATCTCCTGGCCCTCCCCGTCGCGCTCCTCGCGTGCGGCGGGGACGCCGAGCCCGTCCCCACCGACGCCCCCGCCAGCGCCTCTACGGCCGTCCCGACCTCGACGGCGTCCGACGCGCCCGTCGCCCCCGAGCCCGACTCGGCCGAGGCCTTCGTGCTGCCGAGCCTCACGCCCGCGACGATGGACTACGAGACGCCCATCCCCGTCCAGGACCTCCGCGACGTCGTCGCCGCGCCCTATGGGAAAACGGTTGCGGTCTACGGCTATGTCCAGGACGCGCCGTCGAGCGTGACCGGCAAGGTCCAGATCGGGCAGACCGTCGCGCTGGCGGCCGAGCCCGGTCAGGGCGACCGCGAGGCGGGGCTCGTCACCTGCCGGCTGGCGGAGCGCCCCGAGGCGAACCGGGTCGAGCCGGACGCGGTCCTCGTGCTCCGCGGGGAAGTGAGTGCGCCCAACAGCGGCAAGATGCGGCTCCGCGACGGCTGCGAGATCGTGAGTGTGGGAGAGGGGGCGCCGGACGGGGCGATCTCGGCGCAGGACCTCCACGGCGCCATGTTCGGGTGGGTCGGCACCGGCGTCTCCGTCGTCGGCCGCTACAACGGGACGACCACCTCGCAACTCCCGAGCGGGGAGAGGGTGACGGTCGGGCTCGCGCCTCCGGGCGACGAGCGCGGACCGCAGGCCGTCGTCTGCGTGATGGCCGAGGCGGTGCCCGAGATGGCGTCGGAGGACCGGGGCCACGTGGTCCTGACCGGGGTCGTGACCGAGGAGTGGACGCTCTCTCTGCGCTCGGTGGACCGGAGCGTGATCGAACTGGCCGACTGCCACTTTGCAGGCCGCTAAGCCCCGGTGCGCACCATGGCACTCGTCCTCCTCGGCGTCGTCGCGATCAGTGCCCTGGGCGCGGCGGGCTGGTGGGGCACCCACGAGTACTACGCG
>CAXRFJ010000697.1:0-2786 GCA_964229475.1 Rubrivirga sp. | reverse complement strand
GGAGGCGGGGAGGGAGGGACGAAGTGCGCTCGGGGCACCCTCTAGCGCTCTCGTCAGAACGTGCCGAGGTCGCGGGTGACGGCGCCGAGCGTCTCGTCGGTGGTGCGGAGAGCCTTCTGCTGGCTCTCGAACAGGCGGACGTGGTTCATGAGCTCGACCATCTCGCCGACGGCGTCGACGTTGGAGCCCTCGAGGAAGCCCTGGCGGACGCGGGTCTCGGCCGGCGCGAGCGCCAGCCCGGCGCCGTCGAACGTGGCGCCGTCGAACGTGGCGCCGTCGAGGCGGACGAGCCGGCCGGCGTCCTCGACGGCGACCGTCCGGACGCGCCCGGCCAGGACGCCGCCCACGGTCACGTCGCCGGCCGTGTCGACGGCGATCTCGCCGCCGGAGGGCGGCAGCGTGAGGGGCGTCCCGTCGTCGCGGAGGAGAAGGTGGCCCTGCGGCGAGCGGACGGTCCCGTCGGCGTCGAGGGCGAACGCGCCGGCGCGTGTGAGGCGCGTCCGGCCGTCGGCGTCCTGGACGGCGAAGAAGCCGTCGCCGTCGAGCGCGAGGTCGAGCGCGTTGCCGGTCTGGATGAACTCGCCGGGCGCGAGGTCGGCGACCTGCCCGGCGACCCGGGTGCTCTGTGGGGCGCCCTCGGCGTCGATCCGCTCCCGGAGCGCCGTCGCGAAGGCCTGGTCCCGGCGGTACCCGACGGTGCCCGCGTTGGCGAGGTTGTTCGCCACGCGGTCCTGGCGCTGGGCCAGCTCGGCCATCGAGGCGGCGGCGTTGCGGAGGCGGAGGAGCATGGGCGGGGGGCGTGGGGCCCGGGGCCTCTGCAAACGCCCCGCCGAGGTCGCGAGGCCCCCATTCGCCCCGAATCGGCCCCTCGGCCCCGCCGTGGCTTTCCGGAACCCGGAAAGTCGTTCCGGCCGGCCGGTTCGCCCCGGCCCCCCGCGCGCGCCGGCCTCCGATCGCCGCGCCGCCGGCCCAAACGACACGCGCCCCGGCCGTGGGGCCGGGGCGCGTCGAGGGTGCCCCCACTAGGACTCGAACCTAGGACACGCGGATTAAGAGTCCGCTGCTCTAACCAACTGAGCTATAGGGGCACTCGCAAGGTACAGAGCCCCCCCGCGGACGCAAGCGGAGGCGTTATGAAAGCGTCACCGCCCGCCTCGGCGGCGGCGCCGAGGCGGGCGGGGCGGGTCAGAACGTCGCCCGGAGCGCGAGGCGGACGCTCCGCCCCGGCGCCGGCACGCCGAACGGGCGGTGCCGGCTCAGCGGGTCGACGTACACCGCGTCCGTGAGGTTGTCGACGGCCAGCGTCGGCGTGAGCGTCGTGGCGCCGACCGGGAAGCTGGCCGACGCGCTGGCGGACCAGACGGTGTGGGCGTCGGTCGGGACCTCCTCCGGGATCTCGTCGCGCCGCTGCGCGGCCACGAACGTGGGCCCGAGGCGGGCCTCGACGTCGCGGGCCGGGCCCAGCCGCTCGGCGCGGTACTCGACGGCCGTCTGGAGCCGCGCCGGCGGGACGAACGGGAGCGGCGTGCCGGCCTCGCGGTCGGTCCCCCGCGTCACGTCGCCCGCGAGGTGGAGCCCCAGCCCGTGGAGCGCGTGCGGGTGGACGTCGACCCGGGCCTCGACGCCCTCGAGGCGCGCGTCGGCCTGGACGAACTGGTAGATGGCGAACCCGCTCTCGGGGTCGACCGCGCCCGTCGCGCGCGGGACGATGTAGCCGTCGATGGCGTTGACGAACCCGCTGACCTCGGCGTAGACGTGCGGCGTGAGGTAGCGGACGACGCCGTCGAGCGCGAGGCTCGTCTCGGGCGTGAGCGTCGGGTCGCCGCGCTCGTAGCGGAGCGTCCCCTCGTGGACGCCGTCGCCGAAGAGCTCCTGGAGGATCGGCGCGCGGAAGGCCCGGCCGAGGTTGGCCGAGATCGAGAGGTCCGGGCGGAGCTGGACGGCGGCGCCGACGGCGCCCGTCAGCGCCGTGAAGCTCCGCGTCTGGGCGACGACGCCGAGGTCCGAGTTGTCGTCCACGTCGACCGTCCGCGCGTCGAAGCGGAGACCGGCGTCGAGCGTGAGCGGGCCCGTCACGAGCTGCTCGGCGGCGTAGACGGCCGCGTTGACCGTCGTGGCGGCCGGGATGAGCGTCTCCTCGCCGAACGTCGCGTTCTCCTGCACCATCCCGCTCGCGCCGACGACGCCGAACACGCGGCCGATCGGGCGGTGGTGGAGGCGGGCGTCGGCCGTGAGCGTCCGGAGGCGGAGGTCGAGCGCGGGCGCCTCGCCGTGGGCCTCGTCGGCCTCGTCGTGGGCCTCGCCCTCCTCGCCGTGCTCCTCGAACTCCTGGCGGCGGTTCTGCTGGACGGCCGTGATCAGCTCCATCCGCTCGGGCCCGAGCGGGAGGTCGAGCCGGACGAGCGCGCGGTCGTGCCGCACCGACTGGCGGGGCATGGCGATGGCGAACCGGTCGGGGGCGTCGGCCAGCAGGGCGGCGCCGTCCTCGGCCTCGAACAGCCCGATCGACTGGCGGAACGTCCCGGCCTCGGCCGAGAGCCGGCCGCGGTCGCCGAGCCGCGCGCCGCGGCGGCCCGAGAGCGTCTCGGTGTCGAGGGCCGTGTTGGGCACGAGCCCGTCGGGCGTGCGGAGGAGCCCGCCGCGGAGGAGCCCGCCGCGGACCTCGGAGCCCAGCCCGCCGGCCACGCCGCCCAGCGCGAGCGTCCCCTCGGTCTGCTGCGCGGCCGTCTCGCCCGACACCGACGCCTCGCCCCGCAGCGGGGCGTTGGCGGCGAACAGGTCGGCCG
>CAXRFJ010000696.1:0-2307 GCA_964229475.1 Rubrivirga sp. | reverse complement strand
CCCGGCCGCGGCGGCCTCGGCCGGCCCGACCCCGACGATTAGGCCGGCCTCGGCGGCCGCTCCGGGGAGGGCGCCGAGGCCGGCCCGGTCGATCAGAGGTCCAGCTTGAGGCCGCCGTTGGCGATGAAGCCGTCCGTCGGCGCCCAGAGGTCGGCGAAGGCCGGCGCCGCGCGCGGGCCCAGCACGACCGGCCCGTAGTCCGTCTGCTGCGTGTCGAGGAGGTTCTCGAGGTTGAGGAACAGCCGCGCCGGGCCGACGCGCCACTGGCCCATGAGCCCCGTCACCCAGTAGCCCGGCGTCCGCTCGCCGTCGGGGAGCGTCTGGGGGCTCGTGTAGTAGGCCTCGAGCCCGATCCGGCCGCGGCCGTGCCGCTCCCACACGAGCACGGTGTACGTCTTGTGGGCCGGCGTGAGGGCCAGCGCCCGCCGCCCGCCGTCGACGGCCTCGGTGGCGTCGAGGGTGACGTAGCCGAGGAACAGCTTGAGGTCGCCGAGGCCGAGGCGGGCGTTCGTCTCGAGGCCGCGCGAGAGGACCGGCCCGTCGGCGTTGCGGTAGCGGAGGAGGCCGTCGCCGGTCGCCGGGGCCGGGACGAGCGCGTCGTCGAGGCGGGTGAGGGTCGCCGCCTGGTTGAGCGAGAGCGTGACGCGGTCGAACAGGACCGTCTGCACGTGGACGTCGACCGTCCCGCCGGCCGAGGTCTCGGCCTCGACGCCCTCGCCGAGCGGGAGGACGCCCTCGAACGCCCGCGTCTCGGAGGGCTCCAGGAACACGGTCGGGGCCTTGTACCCCAGCCCACCCGTCGCGCGGACCGACACGGCCGGGCTCACGCGGACGAGCGCCGAGGCCCGCGGCAGCGCGAACAGACCGTGCTCGCTGTGGACCTCCCCCCGCAGCCCGAGCTCGACCGCCAGCGCCTCGGCGACGTCCCACGTGTCCTGGACGAACACGCCGGCCGCGCCCTGCGCGTCGTCCAGCTCCGGCCCCTCGGCCTCGCGCTGGTCGAACGCGTCGGTCCGGAGGTCGAGCCCGGCCACGAGGTCGTGCGCCCCGAGGCGGAGGAGGGCGGAGGCCTCCGAGTAGGTCGCCGTCTGCGCCCCCTCGAACCGGTGGTCGGGCAGGCCGATGCGCCGGTCGAACCGGCTCGCGCTCTGCTTGAGCGTCAGCGTCGCGCGGTCCGAGAGCGTGTGGTCGAGCCGGGCCTGGGACGTGAGGCGGAGGCTCTCGCTCCGCTCGGCGTAGCCCGCGGCCTCGTCGGCGATCACGTCGAGGTCGCCGCCCTCGCGCGCCTCGGCCGTGCCCGTGAGGCCGACCCAGGCGGTCGTCCGGTCGCCATAGAGGAACGCGCGCGGGGCGAGCGTCAGGCGCCGCGCGTGGGGGAGGTTCGTGAAGGCGTCGCCGTCGCCGTCGTAGGCGCCCTGGTGGTTCGCCGAGGCGAGGACGGTGTAGCCCCACCGCCCGACCCGGTCGGACAGGAACGCGCCGGCGTCGAGGCCGCCAGCGCTCGTGCCGTTGAGGAGGAGCGACCGCTCGGCGGGTGCCGCCTCCGGGCCGGGTGTCTTGGACACGAGGTTGACGAGGCCGGCGATCGCGCCGCCGCCGTAGAGCGTCGACGCCGGGCCCTTGACGATCTCGACCTGCCGGAGGTCGAGCGGCGGGACCTGGAGGATCGAGAGGCCGCCCGAGAACCCGCCATAGAGCGGGAAGCCGTCTTTCAGGAGCTGGGTGTAGCGCCCGTCGAGCCCCTGGATGCGGATCGACGCGTTGCCGGACACGGCCGACGTCTGCTGGACGACGATCCCCGGCGACTCGTTGAGGAGCATCGTGAGGTTCGACGGGTCCATCGAGATCTTCTCGTCGATCTCCTCGCCCCCGATCGTCTCGACGCGCGTGGGGACCCGGGCGATCGTCCGGCTCGAGCGGGTGGCCGCGACCACGACGTCGCCGAGGGCCTCCTCGTCCTCTTCGAGCGCGACCTCGACGGGGGCGGGCGTGGGGACGGTCACGGCCACGCGCGCCGGCACGTAGCCGACGAACGAGACGACGAGCGTCTGCGCCCCGCCGGGGACGGCGGCGAGCCGGGCCACGCCGTCGGCGCCGGACGACGCGCCGACCGCCGGCGTGGCGCCGTCGACGACGACGGTCGCGCCGGGCAGCGGGGCGCCCGAGTGCTCGTCGGTGACGCGGACGGTGAGGGGGTGAGGGCCGGACTGCGCCGAGGCCGGCGCGCTGGCGACGAGCGCCAGAAGGAGGATGGGAAGCGTGCGAGTCATGGTCGGGGGAGCGCGGTAGATCGGAAGAGCACACGTC
>CAXRFJ010000695.1:0-2439 GCA_964229475.1 Rubrivirga sp. | reverse complement strand
TGGAACCCGCGCCGCGCCGAGCGGACGGTGTCCGTCGCCGCCGGCGACTCCGTGGCGGTCGCGCTCACGCTCCCGCTCCGGCTCCGCGTCGAGACGCTCCCGATCCGCGCCGTGGTCGTGCGGGAGACGGCGAGCGGGCGCGACACGCTCGGCACCTCGCCGCTCACGCTCGAGACCGACGGCGCCGCGCCGGTCGTCCTCGGGGCCACGCTCGCCGGCTACGAGGCGGTCCGCCAGACGGTCGCGCCGGACGCCGAGGCGGTCACGCTCGTGCTCCCCCTCGCCGACGAGGCGACGCCGCAGGCCGCGCTCCTCCCGACCCAGCGCTCGACGCTCGGGCGGACGCTCGTCGACGTCGGCATCGGGGCGGCGGCACTGGCGGCGGGGGCCGTCGCGGTCCACTACAAGTTCCGCGCGGACGCCGTCGACGACCGGTACCGGACGGAGGGCACGGCCGACTTCGGTGACGAGTCGCTCCGGGACGAGGCCCTGCGGCTCGACCGCGCCTCCGCCGTGGCCCTCGGGGCGATGCAGGTCGGGATCGGCGCGCTGGCGCTCCGGTTCGTCTTCCGCTAAGCGCCGGGGGATCCGGCAGGGGAGCGGCGCGGGAGCCCACGGCAGGGGACGCGCGTGCGTACCCTCTAGCTCCCGATCCGAGTCCCCGACATGCTCAAAGAGACGCTTGCCCGCGACCTGAAAGACGCCATGCGGCAGAAGGACACCGTCCGCCTGTCCGCCATCCGCATGATCCGCGCGGCCATCACCGAGAAGGAGAAGTCCGGCTCGGGCCCGCTCGACGAGGACGCCGTCGTGGCCGTCGTGGCGAAGCAGGCCAAGCAGCGCCGCGACTCGATCGCCCAGTACCAGGAGGCCGGCCGCGACGACCTCGCCGAGCGCGAGGCCGCCGAGCTCGGCTACATCGAGCAGTACCTGCCGGCCCAGGCGTCGGACGAGGAGATCCACCGGGCCGTCCACGAGATCGTCCAGCGGACCGGGGCCACGTCGATGAAGGACATGGGCCGCGTGATGGGCGAGGCGATGAGCGCCCTGAAGGGCGTCGCCGAGGGGGCCCGGGTGCAGGCCGTCGTCCGCGAGCTGCTCGGCGGCGGGTGAACGGGCTCGACGGGTTCCTGGCGCTCGTGATCGGGCTCGGCCTCTGGCGGGGGCTGCGGACGGGCGCGCTCCTCCAGGTCGTCGGCACGGTCGGCTGGCTGGTCGGGTTCGTGGCGGCGACGTCGCTGATGGGGCCCGTCGGCGAGCTCGTCGTGGCCAGCCTGGGCGTGAGCCCGCGCGTCGGCCCGGTGCTCGGGTTCGTCGTCGTGCTCGGCGCCGTGCTGGCCGGGCTGACGGCCCTCGCGCACGCGCTCCGCAAGACGCTCCAGGCCATCAAGCTGGGCGGCGTCGACACGGTCGCGGGTGGCGGGCTCGGGGCGCTCCGCGCCGCGTTCGGGCTGAGCGTGCTGCTCATCACCACGTCGTTTTCGCCGCTCCCCGGGTCCGGACCGCTGCTGATCGGGGAGGAGACGCGGGAGGCGTCCGTGCTGTACGACCCGGTCGAGGCCCTGGCGCCCGAGGTCTGGTCGGTCGTGCGGACCGCGACGCCGGGGCTCCAGGCTGCCCTCGTCGACAAGTTCCACTCGTGGCAGGCCGGCGAGCCCGAGTCGGTGACGGGGGAGGAACCGCTGGAGTAGCCCGGCCTCGGCCGGCCCGTCGGCCCCCTGACAGGGCGGCGGCGCACGGCCGATCGACCTTCAGCTCTGTTATTGCAATCCGATGATCCCGCTCCGCCTCCGGCTCTCCAACTTCCTGTCCTACGGCGAGGACGCGCCGGTCCTCGACCTCGAGGGCATCCACGTCGCGTGCCTGTCCGGCGGGAACGGGCAGGGGAAGAGCGCGCTCCTCGACGCCATGACGTGGGCCGTCTGGGGCGAGGCGCGGAAGTCCGGCGAGGCCCGGAAGCCGGACGAGGAGCTCCTCCGGATCGGGACGCGGGCGATGGAGGTCGACTTCTCGTTCCGGGTCGGCGCGGCGGAGCACCGGATCGTGCGGAGCTACACGCAGTCGGCGAGCGGGAAGACGTCGAAGCCCGGGCTCGAATTCCAGGTCCGCGACGGCGACGAGTGGCGGCCCATCACGGCCGAGTCGATCCGCGCCACGCAGGCCGCGATCGACGAGCGGGTCGGGATCGACTACGAGACGTTCATCAACTCGACGTTCCTGCTCCAGGGCCGCAGCGACGAGTTCACCAAGAAGAAGCCCGGGGAGCGGAAGGAGATCCTGGGCAAGATCCTCGCGCTCGGCCGCTACGAGGCGATGGCCGCCCGGGCGGGGCAGCGCTGGAGCCGGCTCCGCGAGCGCGCGACCGCGCTCGAGGCGGAGGTCGAGCGGCTCGACGCCGCGCTCGAGCCGGCCGGCGGGTGGGAGGAGGAGAAGGCGGCC
>CAXRFJ010000694.1:0-2188 GCA_964229475.1 Rubrivirga sp. | reverse complement strand
GGACGACCCCGAGGACGTCGACCCGGTCGAGCTCGACGCCCGCGTCCGGAGCATCAAGGAGCTCGCGGTCCAGATCGTCAACCTCTCGCCGAACCTGCCCTCCGAGGCGGCCTACGCGATCCAGAACATCGAGAGCCCGAGCTTCCTCGTCCACTTTATCGCGTCGAACCTCCAGATCGACGTCGAGAAAAAGCAGGACCTCCTCGAGACGCGGCCGCTCCTCGACCGGGCCAAGCTGGTGCTCGAGTACCTCGAGCAGGAGGTCCGTGTGCTGGAGATCTCCGAGGAGATCCGCTCCAAAGTCAAGACCGACGTCGACCAGCAGCAGCGGGAGTTCTTCCTCCGGCAGCAGCTCAAGGCCATCCAGGACGAGCTGGGCGAGACCGAGGGGTCGTCGCGCGACGCCGACGAGCTCCGCGACAAGCTCGACGAGACGCGCGACCGGCTGCCCGAGGCCGTCATCGAGGCGCTCGAGAAGGAGCTCACGAAGCTCGCCCGGACGAACCCCGCGAGCCCCGAGTACGGCGTCGTCCGGAACTACGCCGAGACGATCCTCGACCTCCCCTGGGGCCACACGTCGGAGGACAAGCTCGACATCGCCCGCGCCGAGGACGTCCTCAACGAGGACCACTACGGCCTCGACGACGTCAAGAAGCGGATCCTGGAGTACCTGGCGGTGCTCAAGCTGAAGGGCGACATGAAGGCGCCCATCCTCCTGTTCTACGGCCCGCCGGGCGTCGGCAAGACGTCGCTGGGCAAGAGCATCGCGCGGGCGCTGGGCCGCGAGTTCCACCGGATCAGCCTCGGCGGCGTCCGCGACGAGGCCGAGATCCGCGGGCACCGGCGGACCTCCATCGGCGCGCTCCCGGGCCGGATCATCCAGGGCCTCCGCCGCGCCGGCCCGAGCAACCCGGTGTTCATGCTCGACGATATCGACAAGCTGGGGACCGACTTCCGCGGCGACCCGGCGAGCGCGCTCCTCGAGGTCCTCGACCCCGAGCAGAACGACTCGTTCAACGACCACTACCTCGAGCTCGACTACGACCTCTCGAAGGTCCTCTTCATCGCGACGGCCAACTACCTCGAGACGATCCCGCCGCCGCTCCGCGACCGGATGGAGGTCATCGAGATCACGGGCTACACGCCGTCCGAGAAGCTGGCGATCGCCAAGCAGTACCTCGTCCCGCGCCAGTGCGAGCGCAACGGGCTCCGCGAGGACCAGTTCTCGATCACCGACGACGCGCTTCTCCTCCTCGTCGAGGGCTACACGCGCGAGTCCGGCGTCCGCCAGCTCGAGCGGACGATCGGGAGCGTGATCCGGAGCGTGGCCAAGACCGTCGCCCTCGACGAGGCCGAGCGCGGCGACGTGACCTCTAGCGACGTGCCGGACATCCTCGGCGGCCGGAAGTTCTTCAACGACGTGGCCGAGCGGACCGAGGTCCCCGGCGTCGCGACCGGCCTGGCGTGGACGCCCGTCGGCGGCGACATCCTGTTTATCGAGGCGTCGGTGAGCCGCGGGACGGGCAAGATGACGCTGACCGGCAAGCTGGGCGACGTGATGCGCGAGAGCGCGCAGGCGGCCCAGTCGTGGGTCCGCGCCAACGCCGACGACCTCGGCATCCCGGCCGACGCGTTCCGCTACTGGGACCTCCACGTCCACGTCCCGGCCGGCGCGATCCCCAAAGATGGGCCGAGCGCGGGCGTGGCGATGACGGCCGCGCTCACGAGCATCTACACGCGCCGCCGCGTCCGCCACGACGTCGCGATGACGGGCGAGATCACGCTCCGGGGGCTCGTGCTGCCGGTCGGCGGGATCAAGGAGAAGGTGCTCGCCGCGCGCCGCGCCGGCATCTCGTGCGTCGTCCTGCCCGAGAAGAACCAGAAGGACGTCGACGAGATCAAGGACGAGGCCGTCGAGGGGCTCGACGTGACCTACGTCAAGCGGATCCCGGAGGCGCTCGACCTGCTCCTCGAGGCCGAGCCGGTCGAGGACCCGGCCGTGCTCTTCGCGATCTCGGACCGCGAGAAGCAGCTCTCGGGCCCGCCCGCCAACGGCGCCCCGATCGTCGTCTCGGACGGCGACGCCGACGCGCCGCCGCTGGGCGAGTTTATCATGAACTGAGCCGGTCGGCCCGCCTCGGCGCCGATCCGACAGAGATCGGAAGAGCACACGTCTGAACTCCAGTCA
>CAXRFJ010000693.1:0-7938 GCA_964229475.1 Rubrivirga sp. | reverse complement strand
CGCCCGAGGCGGACCCCTCTGCCCACTCTTTGTCATTCTGAGGAGCGCAGCGACGAAGACTCTCGACGCCGAGGCTCGAATCGTCGCCACCGCTTCACCGGTCATCCTGCGTCGGCGTCGAGATCCTTCGCTACGCTCAGGATGACACCCACGGGGCTCCGGCCGTAGTCTGAGCCTGTCTCCACCCTGTTCGAATGGACGTCGCCGCTGCCGTCTGGGAAGTGCTCGATCTGCCGATCGTCATCTTCCTGATGCTCAACTTCTTCCTCATCGTCGCCTCGACGCTCGTCTACGCCGAGCGGAAGGTGTCGGCGTTCATCCAGGAGCGGTCCGGCCCGAACCGCGTCGGCCCCGGCGGCTTCTTCCAGTCGTTCGCCGACGTGTTCAAGCTGATGTTCAAGGAGAACATCGTGCCGGCCCAGGGGAACGAGTTCATCCACAGCCTGGCGCCCGTCCTGATGGTCGTCATCGCCATGACGACGGGCTCGCTCATCCCGTGGGCGCGGACGCCGGGCGGCGAGCCGCTCGCCATCGCCCCGATCGGCGTGGGCCTCCTCGTGGTGCTGGCGATGACCTCGATCTCGGTCTACGGCGTGACGCTGGCCGGCTGGTCCTCGAACTCGAAGTACTCGCTCCTCGGCGGGCTCCGCTCGAGCGCCCAGATGATCTCGTACGAGCTGGCGATGGGCGCCGCGGCGCTGTCGGTCGTCCTCTACTCCGGCAGCCTCGACCTGTTCGACATCGTCGAGAACCAGAACCACGCGACGGCCGGCATCTTCGCCTGGAACTGGTTCCGCAACCCGATCGGGTTCATCATCTTCAGCATCTGCGCCCTCGCCGAGACGAACCGGGCGCCGTTCGACCTGCCGGAGGCCGAGCAGGAGCTCGTGGGCGGCTACCACACGGAGTACTCGGGCATGAAGTTCGGGATGTTCTTCCTGGCCGAGTACGTCAACCTGTGGATCGCGTCGCTCCTCATCGCGACGCTCTTCATGGGCGGCTACCTCCTCCCGTGGGAGGCCCTCTACGCCGACGCGCTCCCGCCCGTGCTCCTGACGGTGCTCCAGGTCGGGTTCTTCCTGGCGAAGGTCTCGTTCTTCGCCTTCTGCTTTATCTGGATCCGCTGGACGCTCCCGCGCTTCAAGTACAACCAGCTGATGACGCTCGGCTGGAAGTACCTCCTGCCCATCGCGATCGCCAACATCCTCGTGATCGCGCTCCTCGTGGCCGGCTACCAGCTGCTCGTCGGCTAGGCCCGCCTCGGCGGCGCGCTCGCCGCGGCCGACCGGCCCGACCGTCTCCGTAGGGGCACGCCGGCGGCGTGCCCCTACGCATATCTAGTCACGCCGTCGTTAGGAGCGGCGCTAGGTTGCGGGCCGTCCTCCCGCGTCCTATGCTGTCCCGTCTCGGCCTGCTCGTCGTCGCCCTCGCGGCGCTCTCCCCTGCCCGCGCGCAGGTCGTCGTCAACGAGCTGCTGGCCTCGAACGACGCCACGCTCGCCGACCCCGACTACGGCGAGTTCGGCGACTGGCTCGAGCTCCACAACCCGACCGCCGCGCCCGTCGACCTCGGCGGGTTCTTCCTGACGGACGACCTCGACGAGCCCGACCGCTGGCGGATCCCCGATGGCACGGTCCTCGCGCCGGGCGCCTTTCTCGTCGTCTGGACCGACGACTACGACGCGGGCCCGCCCGAGACGGCGGCCCTGCACACCGACTTCAAGCTGTCTGGCGGTGGCGAGACGGTCGGGCTGTTCGACCCGGCCGGGGCCGTCGTCGACACGGTCACGTTCGGGGAGCAGGAGACCGACGTCTCGTACGGCCGCTACCCCGACGGCGGCGACTGGCGGTTCGCCACGCCGACGCCGGGCGCCCCGAACGCCGAGGGCGTCCTCGACGCCCCGCTCGACGCGCCGGCCGTCTCGCTGGCGAGCGGGTTCTACAGCGGCGGCGAGTCGGTCCGCCTCGGCGCCGAGGCGGGCGCGACCGTCCGCTACACGCTCGACGGGTCGGCCCCGACCGCCGAGTCGCCCGCGTACACCGGCCCGCTCGTGCTCGACGCCACGACCGTCCTCCGGGCGGCCGCCTTCGCGCCGGACCGGCCCGCCAGCGCGCCCGTCGCGCGGACGTTCTTCGTGGACGAGGCGAGCGAGCTCCCCGTGATCTCGCTCGTGACCGACCCCGCCGGGTTCTTCAGCGACACGACCGGGATCTACGTCGAAGGCACGAACGGCATCCCCGGGCGCTGCCGCGAGGACCCGGTCAACTGGAACCGGGACTGGGAGCGCGAGACGCAGTTCACCTTCTTCGAGCCCGACGGCACGAGCGGCCACACCCTCGTGCTCGACCAGGGCGCGGGCGTCGCCATCTTCGGCGGCTGCAGCCGGATCTACCCCCAGAAGTCGCTCGAGCTCCACGCCCGCAGCCAGTACGGCGCCTCCGACTTCGGCTACCGCTTCTTCGCCGACGTCGACATCGACTCGTTCGATGACCTCGTGCTCCGGAGCTCGGCGCAGGACTGGTGGCGGACCATGTTCCGCGACGGGATGATCCAGACGGTCACGCGGCCGCTCGACCTCGACGACCAGGCCTACCGCCCGACCGTCGTCTTCCTCAACGGCCAGTACTGGGGCATCCACAACCTCCGCGAGAAGCTGAACGCGGACTGGGTCGCCGGCCACACCGACCTCGACGACGACGACGTGGAGGTGATCGACGGCGGACCGTACCAGGGGCAGTCCGAGCACTTCGACGGGCTGCTGGCGCTCCTCGACGGCGACACCAACGACCCCACGACGTTCGCCCAGGTCGAGGCGCGCATGGACGTCGACGCGTACCTCGACTACCTCGTCGCCGAGATCTACAGCGCCAACGGCGACTGGCCCGGCAACAACGTCAAGCTGTGGCGCCCGCGGACGCCCGACGGCCGCTGGCGGTGGATGTTCTACGACCTCGACTTCGGGTTCGGCGGCAACGGCATCGGCCAGACCGACAGCAACACGCTCGCGCAGGCGCTCGACCCCGCCGGCCCGGCATGGCCGAACCCGCCGTGGTCGACGTTCCTCAACCGCCGGCTCTTCGAGAACGACGGCTTCCGGCACGCCTTCGTCCAGCGGCTCGCGGCCCACATGACGACGACGTTCGAGCCCGCGCGCGTGGTCGGGATCATCGACAGCCTCCAGGCCAACATCGCGGCCGAGATCCCCCGCCACAAGACGCGCTGGCCGCAGTCGATCTCGTTCGGCTCCTCGTGGGACGGGCTCGTCGAGATCATGCGCTCGTTCGCGCGGGGCCGCGCGGTCCAGGTCCGCGGCCACGTCACCGACCAGTTCGACGACGTCAGCGGCTCGGCCCGGCTCTGGGTGAGCGCCAGCGAGGGCGGCCACGTCACGGCCGAGGGCGTCCCGATGCCGCGCGCCACGCCGGCCGACCCGTTCGGCGGCGTGTTCTTCCGCGACGTCCCGGTCCGCCTCGCCGCCGTACCCGACAGCGGCTACGTCTTCGTCGGCTGGTCCGGCCTCTCGGACGCCGAGGCGGACACGGTCGGCGTCGTGCTGACGGGGACGGCGTCGATCACGGCCCACTTCGCCGTGGGGACGGCGGCCGAGGACACGCCCGCGCGGGCGGTCGCGCTCGGCGTGCCCTACCCCAACCCGACGCGCGGCACGGCGACGGTCGAGGCAACGCTCGCGCGCCCCGGCCCGCTGACGGTCCGCCTCGTGGACCTGCTGGGGCGGGAGGTCGCGACGCTGTTCGACGGCCGCGCGGCGGCCGGCACGCACCGCGTCCCGGTCGACGCCCGCGCGCTCCCCGGCGGGGTCTACGTCGTCGTGATGGAGGCCAGCGAGGCCCGCGCGACGCGCCGGCTCGTGGTCGTCCGGTAGTCGGCTCCGCCCGCCCCGGCGACACGGTCGCCGGGGCCAACGGTTTCGGCCCGCCCACAGGGGCGGGATCAGTCGTCCCAGTCGTCGTCGCGGTCGTCGTTGTCGCGGCGCTCCCAGCGGGTGTCGCGTCGACCGCTCCGGTCGTACCGCCGGTCGTCGTAGCGGCGGACGAAGTCGCGGTAGGCGTCGCGCTGGCGGCGCTCGAGGCGGCGCTCGATGGCCCGGTCCGTGTCGTCCCACCAGCGCTCGACGTCGCGGGAGGCGCTGCGGCCGCGCGGGAACGGCGACTCGGCGTAGCGGTCGCGGCCGGAGCGGCGCTCGAAGTCGTAGGCCCGGTCCTCGAGGATCCGGCCGATCTCCTGCTCCTGCCGCCGGTCGAGGCGGACGGCCCGGTCGACGTCGCGGAGGTAGTCGTCGACGTCGCGGCGGACGTCGGTGCCGTAGCGGTCGGAGCGCGAGTCGGCGGTGCGGGGGTCCCAGCGCTCGATGTCGCGGTAGAGGTCGTCGAGGCCGAGGCCGACGCAGCCGGACAGGCTCACGGCGACGGCGGCGAGGAGAGAGAGGCGGATCATGTCGGGGGGCGTGGTGGGCCCTCTACGAGCCGCGTCCGCGCGCCCCGGGGTCACACCCCGCCCGCCTCGGTCAGGCCGCCGGGAGCGTGACGACGAACGTCGCGCCCTCGCCCTCGGCGCCCTCGACCTCCAGCGTCCCGCCGTGGCCCTGGGCCACCACGTCGTGGGCGAGGCTGAGCCCGAGGCCGGTGCCCTCGCCCGTCGGCTTCGTCGTGTAGAACGGCTCGAACACGCGGCCCCGCTCGGCCTCCGGGATGCCCGGCCCGTTGTCGCTCACGCGGATCTGGACGCCGCCGTCGGTCCGCCGCGTGGCGACCGTGACCGTCGGCGCCTCGCGGCCGGCGACGGCGTCGAAGGCGTTGTCGAGCAGGTTGATGAGCACGCGCCCGATCTCCTGCGGCGACGCCTGGACCTCGACGCCGACGGCCCCGAGCTCGCGCCGGAGGTCGACGCGCGCGTGCGGCCGGCGGGCCTTCAGGCCGTGCCACGCGAGGTCGGCGTACTCGGACACCAGCGTGTCGACGGCGACGGGCCGGCGGTCGCCGCCGCCGCTCCGCGCGTGGGCCATCATCGCGCGGACGATCGCGTCGGCGCGGCGGCCGTGGCTCTGGATCTTCTCCGCGTTGGTCCGGAGGTCGGCGAGGAGGTCGGCGCGCTCCGCCTCGTCGTCCGTCTCGTCGAGCTCGTCGACCAGCTCGACCGAGAGCCCGGCGAAGTTGGTCACGAAGTTGAGCGGGTTCTTGATCTCGTGGGCGATCCCGGCCGTGAGCTGGCCGAGGCTGGCCATCTTCTCCTGCTGGACGAGCCGGGCCTGCGCGGCCTGGAGGTCCTCGAGCGCCGCGTTCAGCTCGGCCGTCCGCCGCTCGACCTCGGCCTGGAGCTGGCGGGTGCGCGTGTCGAGGAGGTCGTTCATCGTCCCCCGGTCCTCCTGCATCGCGTCGGGGACCGAGAAGTGGAAGTGGGCGAGCATCCACCGCCCGTCCTCGCGGCGGAGCGCGAACGTGAAGCGCGGGCGCTCGACGATGGTCTCGCCCGGGAGCTCGATGGTGACGGCGATCTCGCCGACGGCGACGGCCGCCGTCTCGCTGAGGACGTGAACCGTCGTCCACGGGATGTCGAGCGTGAACGGGTACGACATCCCGGCGTGCTCGCGGACGACCATCTCGCGGAGCTCGCCCGCGTCGGCGTAGTAGTCGCCGGGGCCGGTGCCGTAGCCGGTGAACGACGGGCGGACGGCGGCGAGGAACCGCTCGGTCGCCTCGGGCGACGAGTCGACCCAGTCGTGGAGGAGCGCGTGGATGGCCGCGCGGACGTCGGCCTCGGGATCGGTCTCGGACATGGGCCAGGGGAAGGGGTCCCAAAACCTAGCGCACGCGGTCCGCCTCGGCGCCGAGCCGTGAGGCCGGCGCCGTCGGGCCGGCGCTACCAGCCGATCCGGCCGTCGGCGTCGGGGACGCGCTCGCGGCCGGGGTAGCGCGGGTCGGGCTCCGGCGGCGGGGGCGGCGCGACCGGGGCCTCCTCGAGCGGCGTCATCTCGACGCCGGGCGCGTCGTCCACCTCGTCGGCGAACGGGCCGACGTCGCGGGGGTCCATCTCGTCCATCACCGCGTCGACGTCGCGGGCGGCCCCGTCGACCTCGCGCTCGATCTCGCGCTGGGCGCGGGCCATCGCGCGCTCCTGGGCCCGCTCCATCCGGTCGGCCCAGCCGTCGCGCCAGCCGTCGCGCGCGATCTCGCGGGCGGCGCCTCGCAAAACCTCGCGGGCGGCGGCCCGGAGGAACGGGTCGTCGATCCGCTCGAGCTCGGCCCAGGCGTCGTTCAGCCAGTCGGCGTTCTCGGCGTAGATGTCGTCGCGGCGGTCGCGGTCGCGGCGGGGCGGCCAGTCGTCGAGCTCGGGGTCGGGCCCGGAGCGGCCGGGCGTCCGCGGGCCGTAGTCCTCCGGGACGTCGGCGCCGTCGAACCAGTCGGCCGTGGCGTCGCCGACCCAGCGCGTGACGCGCGCCCAGAGGCCCGGCCCGGCGTCCTCGGCCTCGGCCGGCGTCGGGAACGCGAGGCCGGTGTCGACGAGGCGCGCGCTCTGGAGCGCCCGGTTGAAGTCGCCCACGACGCGGAGCGCGTTGTGGCCGCCCTGGCCCCAGTACGAGCTGCGGAACGTGACGCGGGGGTCGTCGAACCCGACCCAGGCGCCGGTCACGAGGTCCGGGCGCATGAGGAGGAACCAGCCGTCGGCGCCGTCCTGGGTGGTGCCGGTCTTGCCGGCGAGGTCCCCGCGCGCCGCGAACGCCGTGCGGACCTGCGTGCCCGTCCCGCGGTCGATCACGCCGCGCATCATGTCGACGAGCGTAACGGCCACGTCCGGGTCGAGCGCGCGGTCGGCCTCGGGCTCGAAGCGGGCGACCTCGTTGCCGTCGCGGTCCGTGATGTGCGTCACGACGACGGGCGGCCGCCGGACGCCGCCGGCCGCGATCGTCGCGTAGGCCGACGTCATCTCGAGGAGCGACACGTCGCTCGTGCCGAGGGCCAGCGACGGGACCGCCTCCAGCTCGCTCCGCACGCCGAGGCGCCGGGCCGTCCGCGCGAGGTCGCGCGCGCCGACCTCCTGCACCAGCTGCGCGGCGATCGTGTTCTTGGAGTAGGCGAGGCCGTCGCGGAGGCTCACCTCCTGCCCCGAGGCGGACCCGCTCGCGTTCGTCGGCCGCCAGATCACGCCGTCGTCCATCTCGATCGAGACGTCGGCGTCGGGCAGCGTGTCGTCCGGGCGGAAGCCCTCCTCGAGCGCGCGGGCGTAGAGGAACGGCTTGAACGTCGAGCCCGGCTGGCGGCGCGCGCGCGCCACGTGGTCGTAGGCCGACCGCTCGAAGTCGCGGCTCCCGACCCACACCTTGACGTGGCCCGTCTCGGGGTCCACGGCCGTCATCGCGACCTCGAGCCGCATCTTGTGCTGGCGGAGCGAGTCGAGGAACGCGCGGTCGGACCGGAGGCGCTCCAGCGCGGCGTCCGCGGCCTCGCCGGCCGCGACGGCGCGGCGGTACGCCTCGGTGTCGCGGATAAAGGCGTTGGCGGCGTCGCGGCGGAGCGTCCAGAACCGCTCGAACGGGGCCGTCTGCGACGCCGCGCGGTAGTACGGCGCCGTCGTCTGGCCGAGGACCGAGGCGGTCGACCGGCCCCACTCGACGTCGGCCACGGTCTGGAGCGCGTCGCCGAACTTCCGCGCCGACTCCTGGGCGGCCTGCTGCATCCGCCAGTCGAGCGTCGTGTGGATCGTGAGGCCGTCGCCGTAGAGGCTGTAGCCGTTGTCGTCGGCCCAGTCCTCCAGCCACACGCGGACGTGCTCGGTAAAGTGGGGCGCGCGGCTCGTCTGCATCGGCTGGCGCTCGAAGCGGAGGCCCATCGGCTGGTCCGCGAGCCGGGCCGCCTCGGCGGCGTCGAGGCCGGCGAACTTCACCATCTGCCCGAGGACCACGTTGCGCCGGGCGAGCGCCCG
>CAXRFJ010000692.1:0-6338 GCA_964229475.1 Rubrivirga sp. | reverse complement strand
CGACGCGCGCCATCTCGGCCGGATGGAGGAGCGTCGGCGACGTCAGCAGCCCCACGCGCCGGCCGCTCGCGGTCGCGACCGCCGCGACGAACGACGCCGTCGATCCCTTCCCGTTCGTCCCGCCGACGTGGACGACGGGCGCCGCCCGGTGCGGGTCGCCCAGGGCGCGGAGCAGGGCTCGGACGCGGTCGAGCCCGGGCCGGTACGCCCCGGCGGGGTCGTCGGAAAACCGGGGGAGCGCGAGGAGCCGGTCGAGGCCGGACGGCATGGAAGGCGCGCTCGGGCGCGGGATACCTTGCGGGCCGACCAACCTACCGCGCGTGCTCGCCAACCGGGACCGGCTCCTCGTCTCGACCGTCCGCCAGCTCGCGGCCGAGCGGGGCATCGAGGTCGCGACGTTCGCGGGCGGCTGGATCCTCCGGCTCTCGCGGGGGGCGTGGACGGAGCACGTCGTCGGGTACGTGTTCCCGCTCAACTCGGCCGGCGCGCGGGCCGTCTCGGCCGACAAGGCGGCGACGGCGGAGCTCCTCGCGGCGCGCGGCGTCCCGTGCGTCGCCCACCACCTCGCCCTCCGCCCCGACCTCGCGCCCTACGTGGGCGACGGCGGCATCTGGCGGCGGATCTTGGAGATCGGCGAGCGCCACGGGTGGGACCTCGTCGTCAAGCCGAACGAGGGGACGGGCGGCGAGGGCGTCGTGCGGGTGCGGAGCGCTCGGGCGCTGGAAGCGGCGGTCCACGACGGGTTCGCCCGGCACCGCGCGCTCGCGCTGTCGCCGTTCCACGAGATCGAGACCGAGCACCGCGCCGTGCTCATCGACGGCGACGTGCTCCTGACGTACGCGAAAGACCGGCCCGCCGTCGTCGGCGACGGCGCCCGGTCGGTCGGGGCGCTCGCCGAGGCGGCCGGCCTCGAGACGGCGGCGGTCTCCTCCGGCGTGCGTCAGCGCGTCCCCGGCGCCGGCGAGCGCGTCCTGCTCGACTGGCGTCACAACCTGGGGCTCGGGTCCGCGCCGCGGCCGATCGAAGACGAGGGGATGCGCGCCCAGGTCGAGCGGCTGGCGGCGGCGGCGGCCGGGACGCTCGGGCTCCGCTTCGCCTCGGTCGACGTGGTCGAGACCGCGGAGGGGCTCGCGGTGCTGGAGGCCAACGCGGGCGTGATGCTGGAGGCCTACGCGCGCGCCGCGCCCGACGGCCCCGCGACGGCGCGGCGGATCTACGGCGCCGCGCTCGACGCCCTCGTCGCGGACGGCTAGACCGACGCCGGTCCGCTCAGCGCCCCGACCGCGACCGGTTGCCGAGCAGCGCGACAGCACCGGCCAGCGCCGCCCAGAGCAGGAACGGTCCGGCTCCGATGAGCCACGCGGGCCAGTGGTCGACAATGCTCATCGCAACAGGGACTTAGGTGCAAACTAGGTGCCCGACCCATCAGAGAAGGTATCCAGCCTTCGCCGCTCCGTCCACCCGGGCGCTCTCAAATGCCCGGGGTCGGCGAGGGAAATCGGCGGACCGCACCGCCCATCCCCACGTCGAAATCGGCCCGCGGGCCGGGGCGTAGATCGCGGAGACGGGGGGTGCCCCTGGGCGGCGGCGACACGCCAGCCCACCCTACGAGGCTCAGTACCGTTCACCGGCGACCTCGGCCTCCTCGACCGCAGCCCCGTCTCCCCCGGCGGACACGGCGGACGGCGCCGACTGGCCGGCGCCCGTCGGCGCGGCGCGGTCGGGGCGGTATGTGGGGACGACGGCCCGGAAGGCGGCTCGGACCCCCTCGCCGTCATTGGCCTCGGCCGCCGTGACGAGGCCGGCCAGGTGATCGCCGAGGCCGTCGGCCACGCGCCCCTTTTTCGCCACGAAGATCTTCTCGTGGGGGCCAGGCACCGTCCCCTCCTCGGCCATCAGGAGCTCCTCGAACAGCTTCTCGCCCGGCCGGGCTCCGCTGTACGCGATCTCGACGTCCTCGCCCGGCTCGAGGCCGGACAGCAGGATGAGGTCGCGCGCGAGGTCGGCGATCCGGACCGGGTCGCCCATGTCGAGGACGTAGACCCGGCCCCGCTCGGCGAAGGCGCCCGCCTGCAAGACGAGCTGCGACGCCTCGGGGATCGTCATGAAGTACCGGACCATGTCGGGGTGCGTCACGGTGACCGGCCCCCCTCGGGCGATCTGCTCACGGAACAGGGGCACGACGCTGCCCCGGCTGCCGAGCACGTTGCCGAACCGGACCGACACCATCGTGCACACGCAGTCGGGCCGGGCGCCGACCGACGAGACGACCATCTCGGCCGCCCGCTTCGACGCGCCCATCACGTTCGTCGGGTTCACGGCCTTGTCGGTCGAGACGTTGACCAGCCGCGCGGCCCGGTACTCGCACGCGAGCTCGGCCACGTTCCGGGTCCCGACGACGTTGTTGAGCACGGCCTGCGCCGGGTTCGCCTCCATCAGCGGGACGTGCTTGTGCGCCGCGGCGTGGAACACGACCTCCGGCCGGAACCGCTCGAACACGTCGCGCAATGACGCCCGGTCGCGGACGTCGCAGATCACGGCGTGGGCGGCGACCTCGGGCCAACGCCGCCGGACCTCGCGGTCGATCTGGTAGACGCTGTTCTCGCCCCGACCGAGGAGCACGAGGGTCGCCGGCTTGAACGCCGCCACCTGGCGGACGATCTCGGACCCGATCGACCCGCCCGCCCCGGTCACGAGCACGACGCGGCCCGAGACGTACTCCCGGATCGGCCCCATGTCGAGGCGGACCGGCTCGCGGCCCAGCAGGTCCTCGAGGTCGATCTCTCGGACCTCGTTGATGTGAATGCGCCCGGTCGCGAGATCGGTCAGGCGAGGGACGGCACGGCTCGCCACCCCCGCTCGGCGGGAGGCCTCGACGACCTCTCGGACGACTCGTCCAGGCGCGCTCGGCATGGCGAGCAGCACCTCATCGACCTTCTTCTCGGCTACGACGGCCTCGAGGTCCGCCAGCGTGCCGAGGACGGGGACGCCCATCCGAGGGCGGTTGATCTTGATGGGGTCGTCGTCGAGGTAGCCGACCGGGACCATCCCCGTCTCGGGGTGGCGGAACAGCTCGCGGACGAGGAGGACGCCCGCGTCGCCCGCGCCCACGATGAGGACCCGGCGCGTGCCGTCGGCCTCGGCACGGCGCGTCCGCTCGTGGCGGAGGCGGCGGGACATTCGGAGAGCGCTGAGGCCGAGGATCGCGAGCGCCGCCTCGATCACCGGCACGCTCCGTGGGAACACGAGGTCGGAGCCCCATCCGTCGGCCACGAGCACGCCGGTGCCCAGGACGAGCATGACCGCCATCACGGCCACAACGAGCCAGAACAGGTCCCTCACCCCGATCCACCGCCACGCGCGCCGGTGGAACCGGAACGCGCCGACCGCGACCACTTTCAGGAGCGTGCCCGCGGCCGTGTACGCCACGAGCGACGGCACGTACTCGACGACGTTGCCTTCGAGGCGGAGGAAGTAGGCGATCGGAGCGGCGGCGCTCCAGACCACGACGTCGAGGAAGAACTTCGTCCACACCGCCACCTCGTGAGCCGGGGAGGGGTATCGGCGGGCTGCGTCTCTCATAAGGTCCAACTACAGGGGAGCTCTACAGGTTTGAGCGCAAAGTGGACCGTGGCGGGGTCACGCATACTACGCCCATAGTACACGGGTCACCCGTGAGGGAATCGATAAGCCGCCTCAAGGACCGTATCTCCCGATTTGGCCGACAGAGATCAAGGATTCCCCTATCCCGCAACTGCACCCGATCGCTCCCATACCGCACGGACGCCTCGGACGACGCGCGCGACGTCCTCGTCCGTCATGGCAGAGCCGGACGGCAGGCAGAGGCCGCGCTCGAAGAGGTCGGTGGCGACGGCCCCACCGATGACCTCGGCGTCAGCGTAGACCGGCTGGAGGTGCATGGGCTTCCACACGGGCCGGGCCTCGACGTCGTCGGCCTCGAGCGCGAGGCGGACGTCCTCGCGCGTGGCGCCGGCCGCCTCGGGGTCGATGGTGAGGCACGTCAGCCAGCGGGTGTGGGTGCCCCACTCGGCCTCGGGCATGAACGCGACGCCCGGGAGGTCGTCGAGCGCGTCGACGTAGGCGTCGAAGACGCGCCGCCGGGCGGCCACGCGGTCGTCGAGCTGACGGAGCTGGCCGCGGCCGATCCCGGCGAGCACGTTGCTCAGGCGGTAGTTGAAGCCGACTTCTGAGTGCTCGTAGTGCGGGGCGGCGTCGCGAGCCTGCGTCGCCATCTTCTTGACGTGGGCGGCCGTCTCGGCGCGGTCGGTCACGAGCATCCCCCCGCCCGAGGTGGTGATGATCTTGTTGCCGTTGAACGAGAAGACGCCGGCCCGGCCGAACGTCCCTGGCGAGCGGTCGCGGTAGGTCGCGCCGAGCGCCTCGGCGGCGTCTTCGATCATCGTCACGCCGTACCGCTCGCAGAGTTCCATGAGCGCGCCGAGGTCGGCGGTCTGGCCGTAGAGGTGGACCGGGACGAGGGCCTTGACCTGCCGGCCCGATGCGGCCCGCCGGCGAAACAGGTCCTCGACGAGGGTTGGGTCCAGATTCCAGGACTCGCGCTCGCTGTCGACGAAGACGGGCGTCGCGCCCTCGTACAGGATCGGGTTGACGCTCGCGCAAAACGTGAGGTCGGAGACGGCGACCTCGTCGCCGGGCCCGATGCCGAGGTCGCGGAGCGCGAGGTGGAGCGCGGCCGTCCCCGACGACAGCGCCACGGCGTGCTCCGCGCCGACGTACGCGGCGAACTCGCGCTCGAACGCGTCGACGTGCGGGCCCACCGGGGCGACCCAGTTGGTCTCGAAGGCCTCAGTCACGAGCGCCAGTTCGTCGGGGCCGATGTGAGGCGGGGAGAGATAGAGGCGGTCGGGCACGGGGAGACGTGTTGGAATCAGATGGGGGGAGATGGAAACGGAGCTCCGTGGCCTACGTCGCCGCGGACCTCTTTACGTCATCCTAAGCGGAGCCGCGGAGCGGCGGAGTCGAAGGTTCTCTGGTGCGACGAGGTCTCACGCTGGCGCCGGGAGCGCTGCCCGCGCGTGGTGCTCGCCAGAAAACCTTGGCTGCGCCGACCTAGCGGTTCGACTTCGTTCCGGGCTCCGCCCTCCACTTCGCTCAGGATGACAGATCGGGAGCGTCTCCGCACACAGGCTAGCCTCGTCATGGCCTCGAAAGAACGCGCGCCGGGACGCCGACGGCGGTGACGTTCGGAGGGAGATCCTGCACGACGACGCCCCCGCCGCCCACCGTCGTCCACGCGCCGACCGTCACGCCGGGGAGACATGCGCCCCCGACGCCGAGGAAGGCGCCCTCCCCCAGCGTCACGCCACCGGACAGGTGGCAGCCTGGAGCGACGTGGACGAGGTCCCCCAGCCGCCCGTCGTGGTCGACTGTCGCGCCCGTGTTGACGATGGCGTGCGCCCCCACCGCGACGTCGGGCTGGAGCACGGCGCCCGCGAACACGACCGTCCCGGGCCCGAGGCGGACGCTCTCGTGGACCACGGCTGACGGATGGACGACGGTCGCCCACCGAGCCTCTGTGTGCGCCGCCGCCAGCCGCTGGCGGACCGCGTTGGCGCCGATCGCGAGGACGGCCTCGCCCGCGTGATCCGCCAGCCGCGACGTGGGGCCGACGACGGGCACGCCGATCACAGTGGTTCCCTCCGCCTCGGCGCGGTCGTCGAGGCAGCCAGAGACCGCGCGGCCCGCCGCCTGGAGCGTCGCGATCACGACCTTCGCGTGCCCGCCGGCACCGACGACGAGGACGCTCACGACTCAGGGCTCCCGGTGAACTCAGGCATCGTCGCGTGGGACTCGGCCGAGATGCCGTCGCGGCGGACGACCTGCAGCACGGTCCGCAGCAGGATCCGGAGGTCGAGGCCGAGCGAGACGCGGTCTACGTACGACACGTCGAGGGCCAGCTTCTCGTCCCAAGAAATCGCGTTGCGACCATACACCTGCGCCAACCCCGTGATGCCGGGCCGGACCTCGTGGCGGCGCGCCTGCTCCGGCGTGTATCGGTCGAGGTAGCACATCAGGAGCGGCCGTGGGCCGACGAGGCTCATGTCGCCCTTCAGCACGTTCCAGAGCTCGGGGAGTTCATCGAGGCTCGAGTTCCGAAGGAACTGGCCGAGAGGCGTCAGCCGCTGAGCGTCGGGGAGCAGGGCGCCGTCAGGGCCGCGGGCGTCGGTCATCGTCCGGAATTTGATCATCTCGAACGGCCGCCCGTGGAGCCCCGGGCGGACCTGCCGGAACAGGACGGGGCTCCCGAGCCGCTGGCGGACGAGCAGTCCCGTCGCCAGCAGGACCGGGGGGGGGGC
>CAXRFJ010000691.1:0-3012 GCA_964229475.1 Rubrivirga sp. | reverse complement strand
CGAGGAGTCCGCGCGGGCGACGAGGCGCGGGCGCGGCGGGGCGGCGAACCGCTCGCCGGGGTCGACGCGGCCGTTCCGGTTCCGGTCCTCCACGGCCAGCACGAAGAACGGGCCGGGGCGGAGGTACTCGAGCGTGAACGTCCCGTCGGTCGCCGTCTCGGTCCGGTAGTCCGGGGCGACGGCCCCGGGGTCCACCGCGGCGAGGGAGTCGGCGAGGGCGTAGGCCCAGACCGCGAGCCCGCCGAGGCCGGCGCCGGTCTGGGGCTGGCGGACGGCCCCGGCGATCCGGCCGCGGTCGATCGCGTCGCCCGTCGCGAAGGCGACCGTGATCGGCGCGCGCAGCGCCACGTTCCGCTGGTCCGCCAGCGCCGTGCCGACGGTGACCACGTAGGTCGTCGAGTCGCGGAGCTCGGGCAGCGTGATCCGGAGCTCGCGGGCGTTGACCGAGACGAGGGGCGGCGTCTCGGTAGGCGGCGTGACGGTAACGGCCGAGGCCGCGTTCGCCGCCAGCCGCTCGGAGAACGACAGCGTGAGCGTCCGCTCCGTGACGCGGGTGGCGCCGTCGGCGGGGCTCGACGCGACGAGCGTGGGCGGCGTCGTGTCGGTGGGCCCGCCGGTGGGGGCGATGGGCGTCGCGCAGCCCGCGAGGGCGAGCAGGAGCAGGGCGGCCGGCGTGCGCATGGGGGTCCGCCTCGGGGCGCGCGTGAGGCGGCCGGTCACTCAGCCGGCGTGCTCGGGGAACAGCTCGCGGAAGCGGTCGAGCATGGCCCGGGCCTCGTCCGCCAGCTGGCGCTTCTCGTCGGCGCTCTGGGCGTGCTCGGCGGCGAAGTCGTCGGGGTCGCCGCCCGTGCGGGCGAGGTCCCAGTAGTCGTCGGCGCGGGCGAGGGCGGCCTCGAAGGCGTCGGGGTCGGTGAGGATCTCGGGCGACTCGAGCAGCGGCTGCGCGAACCGCGCGCGGGCCTCGGTCTCGGAGAGCGCGTCGCTCCCGAAGCCGGCGTGGGTCGCGTCGCCCGCCTCCGGCCCGACGCGGAACGCGGGGTGGTGGAGCAGGTCGTCGAACCCGACCACGTCGTGCCCGGTGTCCTGGGCCATCTCGATCTCCTCGGGCAGCATGGCCTGCCAGTGGACGCCGACCGTCTCGAGCAGGCCGTCGAGGCCGACCCAGTCGTCGTCGCTCGGGTCCTCGCCGACGAGCTGGGAGGCCAGCGCCTGGCGCTTGTGGGCGCGCTCGGCGGGCGGGAGCGAGAAGAAGGCCCACAGCACGCGGGCCGTCTCGAGGAGCGCGACCGTGTCGTCGGCGACGGTCTCGGGGTCGTCCCGGAGGCGGAACGCGTCGGCCGCGTCGAGCTCGTAGAGGGCGAAGAGGGGCTCGGCGAAGAGGGCCAGCGACTCGTACTGGACGCCGGTCTCGCCGTCGACGAGGGCGCGCGTGAGCCGCGCCTTCCGCGTGGCGAAGGCCTCGGCCGCCGCGCCGTCGAAGGCGGCCACGACCTCGGGGTCGAGGTCACCGGGAGAGTCGTCGAAGTCGTCGTCGAACACGGGGGACGGGGGAGGGGGAGGGGCGTGTGTAGGCTAGACGCGCGACGCGGGCGGGGATGTTCCGAGCGCGGGCGCTTCTTCGGCGCCCATTCCCAGGACCGTCCGCGCGATCCGGTCGAGCATGGCCGCCGGGGCGTCGGTCACGCCGGTCCGCACCGGCGTCGTCTGGAGCGCCGTCGAGCGGACGGCCGTCAGGAAGTGGAACCGCTCCGACGGCGGCAGCCGCCCGACCGGCCCCGCCTCGGGGCCTCCAGCCACGATCTGGCGGACCGACCCGAGCGCGCGCCCGAGCAGCTCCGCGTCGAGCCCGAGGCGGCCGGCCACGTCCGCGCCGTCCGCCAGCCGGACGTCCAGGAACCGCGCCTGCCGGCTCTGGAGCACGACGCCGACCGTCACGGCGTCGCCGGTCGGGACCCAGACCGCGCGGAGCAGGGCGTAGTCGAAGGCGGGCACGGGACGAGGAGAGGCGGTGGGGGGCGGGGCCGCGGGGCGGGCTCAGCGGCGGTACGCGAGGGGCGAGTCGTCGGGCCGCTCCGCCTGCGCGCGGGCGGCCTCCTCGACCCAGCGGCGCGGCGCGGCGAGCCGCTCCCGGAAAAAGTCGGCGTAGGCGGCGCGGGCGGCCTCGGCGGAGGGGAACGCTGGCTCGCGGCCCTCGGGCGCGTCCATCAGCAGGTCGTCGGGGATCGGGGCGAGGACGTCGCGGACCGCCTCGGCGTCGAGCCGGGGCGCCAGCCGGGCGTCGGCGGCCTCGACGGGGCCGGCCACGGGCAACAGCACGTGGTCCTTGATGGGCGGGAACGGCGCCCGCGCACGCTCGGCGTCGACCCGCGACCAGTCGTGGTGGAAGTAGAGCGCCGCGCCGTGGTCGATGAGCCACAGCGCGGGCCCGTCGTCGGCGCGGGCGACGAGGAGGTTCGGGTTCCGGGCCGTCCGGTCGATGTTGGTCGTGAGCGCGTCGAGCCAGACGACGTCGGCGGCGAGGGCCGGGTCGATCAGGTCGGCGTGGGCCGAGGGCTCGTAGGCGAACGCGCCCGGCACGAACGCCAGCCCGACGTTCAGGCCGTGGCTGCCCCGGAGGATGTCCTGGATCTCGGGGTCCGGCTCCGCCCGGCCGAACTCGGGCGGCAGGTCGACGAGGGCGAGGTCGGGGAGCGGGAGCCCGAGGCGCTCGGCGATCCCGCCGACGATGAGCTCCGCCAGCAACGCCCGCGCACCCTGGCCGGCCCCGCGGAACTTGACGACGTACATCCCGCCGTCGGTGTCGACGAGGGCCGGGAGCGAGCCGCCCTCGCGGAGGGGCGTGACGTACCGCTGGGCGGCGTGCGTGGAGATCGGCATGGAGGGCTCACCCGCCGCCGGCCGTCGGGGTTTCCGCGAGGGGCACGCGGAGGCGCGTGACGTACTCGGGCCCGTCGGGCGTCGGCCGGCTCTCGACGAGCGAGAACGAGCGCGCGAGACCCTCCGCCTCGGGCG
>CAXRFJ010000690.1:0-2939 GCA_964229475.1 Rubrivirga sp. | reverse complement strand
GAGGCGCGGCTCCGCGAGGCCGCCAACGGCCGCGACGTCGGCATCGCCAACCGGGCGCGGCTCACGCTGGGCGAGGTGGCCCTCCGCCGCGGCGACCTCGACGCGGCCCGCCAGCGGTTCCAGGACGTCGACGAGTCGATCCGGATCGGGCCGCTCGCCGAGCAGGCCCGCTACGAAATCGCGCTCCTAGACTTCTACGAGGGGTTCATGTACTCGGCCCTCGCGCGCGCCGAGGCGCTCGACGAGAACACGGCCGCCGACGCGGCCAACGACGCCATCTCGCTCCGCGTCACGCTCAACGACGCGCTCGACCCGGACGTCCTCCCCGGCCCCGACGTCGACCTCTCCGACGACCCGCTCCACGTCTACGGCCGCGCCGCGCTCCGCCACCGCCGCGGCCTCACCGAGGCGGCCCTGGCCACGCTCGATTCGCTCGACGCCGGCCTCGGCGCCCAGCCGGCCCTGGCCGACGAGTCGCTCTACCTCCGGGCCTCCGTCCTCCTCGACGCCGGCCGCCCCGCCGACGCCGTCGCCACGCTCGGCGGGCTCATCGAGCGCTTCCCGACGTCGTACTTCGTCGACCGCGCCCTCCGCCTCCAGGCGCGGACCTACGAGGGCGACCTCGGCGACCCCGCGGCCGCGGCCGAGCGGTGGGACCGGCTGCTCGAAGGCTTCCCCGGCTCCCCCCTCGCGCCCGAGGCCCGACAGGAGTTGAGGCGGCTCCGCCACGCGCTCCAGTCCTCCTGACCATGCGACTCCTCCTCGCCCTGCTCGCCCTCCTCGCGGCGCCCGTCGGCGCGCAGGACCTGCTCATCCCGATGGACGACGCGCAGGCGGACCACCTCCGGGCCTACGGCGCCGTCTACGTCGCCCTCGACCGCGGCTACGACGTCGACTGGCTCCTCAACGTCCGCGGCGGCTCGTTCGTCGTCCCGTCCGACGCCGACCTCGAGACGGAGCTCCGGGCGCGCGGCGTGTCGTTCGAGCCCGTGAACGGGCCACAGGCCGTCGCCGCCGCCGAGTCGCCCGCGGCCAACACGTCGGTCGTCCGGCTAGAGAAGGCGCCGACGATCGCCGTCTACGCCCCGGACCAGACGCTCCCGTGGGACGACGCGGTCCTCCTCGCGCTGACCTACGCCGAGGTCCCGTACGAGCAGATCTACGACGAGGACGTCCTCGCCGGGCGCCTCAGCGAGTTCGACTGGGTCCACCTCCACCACGAGGACTTCTCCGGCCAGTACGGCAAGTTCTACGCGGCCTACCACGGGCACGCGTGGTACCAGCAGCAGCAGCAGGAGGCCGAGGCCGCCGCGCGGGCGTTCGGCTACAGCAAGGTGAGCGCGCTCAAGCTGGACATCGCGCGGACCATCCGCGAGTACGTCGTCGAGGGCGGGTTCCTGTTCGCCATGTGCTCCGGGGCCGACACGTTCGACCTCGCCCTCGCGGCCGGCGCCGCCGGGCTCGACATCGTCCCGGCCGAGATCGACGGGGACGGCCAGACGCCCGGGGCCCGCGACGGGCTCGACTTCGCGGGCACGCTCGCGTTCGAGAACTTCCACCCCGAGCTCAACGTGATGGAGTACGAGCACGCCGACATCGACGCGCCGCCCCCGCCAACGCTCCGCAACCCGCTCACGGACTACTTCACGCTCTTCGAGTTCTCGGCCCGCTGGGACCCCGTCCCCACGATGCTCACGCAGAACCACGTCGCGTCGGTCCGCGGCTTCATGGGCCAGACGACGGCGTTCCGCGAGGACGCCATCAAGCCGGGCGTCGTGGTCCTGGCCAAGAGCCCGACGACGGGGTCCGTCCGCTACCTCTACGGGCCGGCCGGGCAGGGCTTCTTCGCCTTCTACGGCGGCCACGACCCCGAGGACTACCAGCACTTTGTGGGCGACCCACCGACGGACCTCTCGCTCCACCGGAACTCGCCGGGCTACCGGCTGATCCTCAACAACGTCCTCTTCCCGGCCGCCAAGAAGCAGCCGCAGAAGACGTGAGCGCCGGGCGGGGCCGGCCCGTCCTTCTCCTGGCCCTGGCCGCCTCGGCGGCCGCCGCGCAGGGGCCGTGCGCGACGGCCGAGATCGTGGTCTACGGCACGGCCTCACGGGCCGGGGTCGAGGTCGCGCTCCATCGGATCACGAGCGGCGCGGCGGGCCGCGACTCCGTCGAGGCCGAGCCGCGCTACCGCGGCGTCACCAACGAGCGCGGCGTCTACCGCGCCCCAACGCCGGACGTCGGCGAGTACGTCGTCCGCGCGACCAGCGGCGACGGGACGCGGGCCGAGGCGCGGTTTTTCTGTCCGTCGGCCGTCCAGAACCGGATCCACCTCCTGCTCCGCGAGCCGGACGACCTCGACGGCCTACGCGGCCTCTAGCCGTCCGGCCACGGGTGCCGGCGGCGGCACCGAGGCGGGCGCCGGCGCCTCGGAAGGCGCGTCGGTGAACTCGCGCCAGAGCGTCCACGCCCACGGCTCGGCGCGGATCTGGCGGTCGAGCCGGTCGAGGAGCTGCTGCTCGTCGTCGTCGTGGGGCCCGTGGAGGTCGGCCCAGAGCTCGCCGTCGCGGAACGTCACCGACAGCGTGTAGAGCGGGACGCGCGCCGCGCGCGCCAGCCGGACGGCGCCGACCGGCAGCGACCGCTCGGTGCCCGCGAGCGCCCGCCTCGGGGCCTCGGCGGACGGGTCCGGCACGTCCTGGAGCACGATGAGGCTCTTGCCCGAGCGGAGCGCGCGGAGGTACGCGATCGGGCTCTCCCCCGGGAGGATCTGGTACGGCCCGATGAGGCGGTGCCGCACCGCCGCCTGGTGGGCCTCCCACCGGCGCCAGGGCTCCGCGACCGCCTCGGGCTCGGGCCCGCCCTCGCCGCCGTAGGGGAACCGGATCACGCGGTCGTCGCGCTCGCCCGCCAGCCGCGACGCGCCGACGACGCCGAACGAG
>CAXRFJ010000689.1:0-4041 GCA_964229475.1 Rubrivirga sp. | reverse complement strand
CCTCGTCTCCCTGTCGCTCGCCGTCGCCGCACACGCCCAGGCGCCGGTCGCCTACCCGAACCCCGTCGGCCCGGCGCTGACCGTCGAGACGGACGCCCCCGAGGCGGCCTTCGAGTTGGTCGACCTCCTCGGCCGGCGTGTGGACGCCCGCTCCCCCCTCGCGCCCGGCGTCTACCTGTGGCGCCTCCTCCTCCCCGACGGCACCCCCACCGACGCCCAGCCGATCACGAAGCTGACCGCGGGCCCGCTCGACGTCCGCCTCGTCCGGCCCTCGGAGGCCGCCCGCCTCGGCGCGCCGCGGGCCGACGCCGCGGCCGAGCGCGAGGGCTGCCGCGTGGCCGCGCCCGTCTTCGGCGGCTTCCAGCACGAGCCCCGGCGGGGCGCGACCCTGCTCGCCGGGGCCGAGCTGGCGGTCACCAGCACGGGCGCCTACGCCGCGTCGGTGACGTGCCTCGGCGCCGTCGGCGGGGTCGGGCTGGGGTACTCCGACAAGAGCTCGCCCTGGATCCTGGGGCTCCAGGCCGAGTTCGCCCTCCGCGCCTCGCCCGTCGACGCGCCCGGGACGGACCTGACGATCCCGGTCTCGATCAAGACCGTCGGCGGGACCTACGGCGACGTCCGCCTCGACCTCGACGCCGGGACGCCCACGCTCGTCGAGGTGGTGGCGGTCGGGCCGGACGGGCGCGACGTCGTCGTCGCCTCGACGACGGTGCCGGCCGGGACGCCGACGACGCGCCGGCTCGCCCGCGTCTCGGCGCCGGGCGGGACGGACCTCGAGCTGTCCGAGTTCACGGCCCGGACCTCGCGCTTTACGGATCAGCTGCTCGACTCGCTGTTCTCGACGCGCCTCGCCTTCGCGACCGACGCGCCCGGCGGCGCGACGGTCCAGATCAACGGGGCGACGGTCCAGGGCGACGCGGTCCGCCTCACCGTCCCGCTCGGCCAGCGGATCATGTTCGAGACGCTCAAACAGGAGACCGACGGGACGGGCTACGTCGTGGACGACCTCGCAGTCATGTCGCTCCACGACGCGAGCCCGCCCGCGCTCCAGGCGGGCCCCGCCGAGGTGCCGGCCTGGCTCCGCCCCGTCGACCCGAACGGCCTGATGTCGACCGACGCGACCACCCTGGAGGTCCGCTGCGCGCGCGGCGCGACGTGCGCGCCGTACGGGCTCCAGGCGAACGCGTCGCTCGTCCAGTTCGCGCCCCAGAGCGCCGCCCCGGCCACGCCCGACGTCCGCTTTCGCGGCCTGGCGACCGGCCCCGGCCGCGGCCTCCTCTTCGGGACGGACGCGCGGGGCGACCTCGCGATGGCCTACGCGCTGGACACGGCCGCCCAGGCCGCCGGCGCCGCCACCGAGGGCGAGACCGTCGTCTCGCTGCGCACCCCGCCCGCCAGCCGCAGCCTGGTCGTCGACTTCCAGGTCCTCAGCGGCCCGCCCGTCACCGAGGCCGAGGTCCGGTACGTCCGCGACGGCGTCGTCCGGCGCCAGGCGCCGCTGACCGCCGGCGATCCCGTCGACCTCGGCCTGCGCGTGGAGCTGTCCGACGTGCACGTCACGACGGCCCCGGACGGCTCGGTCCTGATCCGGGCGACCGACACGGTCCGCGCGAACAGCATCATCGAGATCGGGATGGCGATCGGCCCCCCGACGACGGCCCTGGACTACCTCACGATCACGATGACGAACGTCGCGCGGTGGTCGACCTCGAACGTGGCGACCACGGCGGGCGGAGACCCCGAGACCCTCCAGGCGGCCCGCTAGCGGGTGCGCCGCGTCGCCATGGCGGCGGCCATCCGGATCGCGGCGCGCATCGACGACGGGTCGGCCACGCCCCGGCCGGCCACCTCGAACGCCGTCCCGTGGTCCGGGCTCGTGCGGACGATGGGGAGCCCGAGCGTGACGTTCACGCCGGCCCCCTGCGCGAGCGCCTTGAACGGCGCCAGCCCCTGGTCGTGGTACATCGCCACGACGGCGTCGGCGTGCCGCCACGCGCCCCGTCCGAAGAACGCGTCGGCCGGGTGCGGGCCGGACACGTCGAGCCCGTCGGCCCGGAGCGCGTCGAGCGCGGGGCGGATCGTGTCGATCTCCTCCGTCCCGATCACGCCGCCGTCGCCCGCGTGCGGGTTGAGGCCGAGGACGGCGAGCCGCGGCGCGTCGATGCCGAGGTCGCGGCGGAGCGCGCCGGCCAACGTCCGGCACGTGTCCCCGATCCGTTCTCCGCTGATCAGGTCCGGCACGGCCGCGACGGGCACGTGGATCGTGACGAGCGCGACGCGGAGCGGCCCGGCGTCGAGGTCAGCCGCGAGGACCATCACGACGGTCGGCGCGCCGCAGCGCTGCTGCAAGAACTCGGTGTGGCCGGGCACGGTGTAGCCGGCCTTCTGGATGGCCTCCTTCGAGATCGGCGCCGTGACGACCCCGTCCACGTCGCCCGCGAGCGCGAGGTCGACGGCGCAGGCGACGGCCTCCATCGCGCGGCGCCCGCCCGTCGCCGTCGTCTCGCCCCAGTCGATCGCGGTCTCCGTGCCCGGGTCCGGGTCGAGGACCGCCAGCCCCTCCCCTGGCCGTTCGCCCGGGTCGGCCACCTCCGTGACCGGCCCGAGGCCGAGGCGCTCGGCGTGCTGGCGGAGCGCGTCGGCGCTGCCGACGGCGAGGAGGTCAACCTCGGCCGCCGCGGCGGCTTTCAGCACGACCTCGGGCCCGATCCCGTTCGGGTCGCCGATCGAGACGGCCAGGCGGGGGCGGTTCATTCGGCCTCGGAGGTGTCGGCCGGGGCGTCCTGGCCCAGCGACGGCGGGACCTCGGCGGGCGTCGTGACCTCGGGGTTGGAGGTCCCGGCGGCGTCCTCGTCGGTCGCGCACGCGGCGAGCGGGAGGGTCAGCAGGAACAGGAGGAGGAGTCGCATGGGTCGGCACCGATCGGGGGAGGCGGTTCTACCGCCGCGCCGCCGTCCGTGGTCCGCCCCCTCCGGTTCGTCGCCGAGGCGAGCACCGTGGACGGTGTTCGAGTCCCCCTCCCGGCCTCCCCCGGCGGGGGGAGCAGGCTCAGCCGGTGGCGCCGGCCTCTTCGGCCAGCAGGTCGAGGAGCAGGCGGACGCCGAAGCCGCTCGCGCCCTTCGGCCGGTAGCCGTAGGCGCCGTCCAGGAACGCCGGCCGCGCGAGGTCGACGTGGGCCCACGGATAGGCCGGCTCGCCGTCGGCGCGGCGCGTGAAGTGGTCCAGGAACGCGCCGGCCGTGATCGTCCCGGCCATCCGGCCGCCGAGGTTGGACAGGTCCGCGACGTCGCTGTCGAGTTGGTCGCGGTAGTGCGGGTAGAGCGGGAGCGGCCAGCAGAGGTCGCCCGTCCGCTCGCCGGCCCGGCGGACGCGCTCGGCGAACGGCTCCTCATCCGGCCGCGCCATCACGGCGGCGACGCGCTCGCCGAGGGCGACGCCCTGCGCGCCCGTGAGCGTCGCGGCGTCGAGGACCCAGCGCGGGCTCAGGCTCCGGGCGTAGCTGAGCGCGTCGGCGAGGAGGAGGCGGCCCTCGGCGTCGGTGTTCATCACCTCGACCGTCGCGCCCGAGTGCATCGTGAGGATGTCGCCCGGCGCGAAGGCCCGGCCGCCGGGCCGGTTGTCGGACATCGGGAGGAGGCCGACCACGCGCACGGGCAGCCCGAGGCGGGCGGCCCCGAGCAGGGCGCCGGCCACGGCCGCCCCGCCCGCCATGTCGGCCTTCATCTTGTCCATCGAGTCCTTCGTCGGCTTGAGCGACAGCCCGCCGGTGTCGTACGTCACCGTCTTGCCCACGAGGACCACGGGCGCGTCTGCCTCGGTGCCGTCCGGCGCCCACTCCAGCGTCACGAACCGCGGCGGGTCGAGGCTGCCCCGGTTGACGCCGAGCAGCCCGCCCATCTTCTCGGCCTCAATCCGAGCCTGGTCCCAGACCTCGGCGCGGAGCCCGGCGGCCCGGCCCGCCTCGGCGATCCGGTCGGCGAGGGCGGCCGGCATCTTCGCGTCCGGCGGCGTGTTGACGAGGTCGCGCGTCCAGGCCGTCAC
>CAXRFJ010000688.1:0-3841 GCA_964229475.1 Rubrivirga sp. | reverse complement strand
CGTCGCGGAGCACGAGGGCGGTGCCGACCTCGCCCGGGACGGCCCGCTCGCCGGGCCTGTGGGCGACGGCCTCGACGGCGAGGTCGTCGAGGTAGTGCGTCTCGAGCGCCTCGTTGCGGACCTCGAGGCGGAGCGTGCCGTCGGGCGCGAGCGCGGCGTCCGGGAGCACGTCGCGGTCGCGCATCTCGAACAGCGGGGCGATCGAGTTCGAGAACAGCTCGGCCTGGAGCGCCGGCGTCCCCGTCCCGGCCGAGTCGACGTAGACCGTCGGGCACGAGCCGAAGAGGGCGATGGCCGCGGCCGGGATCGCGAACGCCGCGACGGCCGCGGCGCCGACCGACGCGAGCACGGTCTTCCCGGCGTCGATCTCGTCCGAGTAGACCTCGACCCCCAGCACGCGGTCGGCGGCCACGCCGCGGATCGGCTCGGCCGTGGTCTCGGGGAACGAGACGAGGAGCGCGTTCGGCCCGAGGACGCTGTCGGCCCCGAACGCCGCGCCGTCGGGGAAGAGCGCGACGGCCCCGTCGTCGAGGTGGACGCGGAGGGGCGAGGCCACCTGCTGCGTCTGGCCGATCAGGACGGGCTCGACGTTGGCCCGGTAGAACAGGCACCCGCCGAGCGCGAGGGCGAGGGAGAGGGCGAGCAGACGGGGCATGGCGGCGGGACGGGGGAGAGTCAACCTCGTCCCGGTTTCCAGCGGGGGACTAGTCCATCCGTACCACCCACACCGGACCGCCCCAAAACGACGCCGCCCGCCTCGGCGCGGTCACCGAGGCGGGCGGGGCGGGCGGGGCGGGCGGGGCGGGCGGGCCGGCCGGAGGGGCCTAGTCGTCGTAGTTGTCGATCTGGGCGCGCTGGAGGCCGCCCGAGAAGTCGATGTAGCAGGTCTTCGTCTCCGTGTAGAAGTCGTAGACCTCCCAGCCGCCCTCGCGGTGGCCGTTGCCGGTCGCCTTGACGCCGCCGAAGCTCATGTGCGCCTCGGCCCCGATCGTCGGGCCATTGATGTAGGTGATCCCGGCGTCGATGTCGCGGAGCGCGCGGAAGGCCCGCGCGATGTCGCGCGTGTAGACGGCCGACGAGAGCCCGTAGGCCACGTCGTTGGCGACCTCGATGGCCTCGTCGAACGAGGAGACCTTGATGACCGAGAGGACCGGGCCGAAGATCTCCTCGCGGGCCACGCGCATGTCGCGCGTCACGCCGGTGAAGAGGGTCGGCTGGAAGAAGAAGCCGTTGTCCAGGCCATCGCCCGTGGCGCGCTCGCCGCCCAGGGCGATCGTCGCGCCGTCCTCGCGGGCCACGTCCATGTAGCCCGTGACCTTGTCGAGGGCCTTCTGGTTGATGAGCGGGCCCATGTCGGTGTCGTCGTCGTTCCCGTAGCCGAGCCGGAGCTCCGAGGCCTTGGCCTGGACGCGCTCGACGAGCTCGTCGTGGACGTCCTCGTGGACGATGAGGCGGGACGTGGCCGTGCAGCGCTGGCCCGTCGTGCCGTAGGCGCCCCAGATCATCCCCTCCATGGCGAGGTCGAGGTCGGCGTCCTCCATCACGATGGCCGGGTTCTTCCCGCCCATCTCGAGCGAGACGCGGGCGTGCCGGGCCGCCGCGCTGGCGGCGATCGCCGCGCCGGTCTCCGACGAGCCCGTGAACGAGATGGCCGCGACGTCCTCGTGGTCGACGATGGCCTGGCCCGTCGCGCCCGCGCCCTGCACGAGGTTGACGACGCCCGGCGGCACGCCGGCGTCCTCCATCACCTGGACGAGGAGCGCGCCCGAGTGCGGGGCGTCCTCGGAGGGCTTGAACACGACCGTGTTGCCGCTCAGGATGGCGGGGAACATCTTCCACGTCGGGACGGCCACGGGGAAGTTCCAGGCCGTGATGAGGCCGCACACGCCGATCGGGCGGCGGACCGTCATGTTGAACTTGTTGTTCATCTCCGACGGGACCGTGTGGCCGAACAGCTGGCGGCCCATCGTCATGGCGTAGTAGGCCGTGTCGATGGCCTCCTGGACGTCGCCCTTGGTCTCGAAGAACGGCTTGCCCATCTCGCGCGTCATGGCGCGGGCGATCTCGGACTTCCGCTCGGTCAGCAGGTCGCCGACGCGCTTGAGGATCTCGCCGCGCTTGGGCGCCGGCATGAGGCGCCAGCTCTGGAACGCCTCCTTGGCCGCCGCGACGGCCCGGGCGACGTCGTCGGCGCCGGACGACGGGAAGGCGCCGATGAGGTCGGTCGTGTCGGCGGGGTTGCGGCTCTCGAAGGTGTCGCCGGAGGCGGCGGCGACCCACTCGCCGCCGATGTAGTTGAGGAAGGGCGCGTCGGCCATGTCGTGCAGAGGGGGAGGCTGAGGATGTCCTCGAAGGTACCGGGAGCCCTTCCGGCCCCGGCCCTCTCCGCGCGTTCTCCGCCCGGCGTTCACCGAGCCCGCCCGCCGTCGGCCCCGCCCGCCTCGGGACGCGCGCCGAGTCGGGCGGGGTGGGGCTCGCGCGGCCGTGCCGTCCCGTGCCGTGGTCGCCGCGCCGGGCCCCCGCGCTACCAGCCCTCGCAGAACGTGCCGCCGTCCCCGTAGACCACCCGCGGCCGGTCCCGCTGCTCGGTGACCTCGCACGTGATCGCCTGGAACACGGACCCGTTGGCCCCGATCTCGAACCGGACGCGCTCGCCGGGGCCGCCGTCGATGAACTCGACCGTCCGCGTCGCGCCGGGGGCCAGCCGGTTGCCGGAGCCGAAGCTCTCGCCGGGGGCGAGGATGTGGACCGGGGAGGAGCCGTCGTTCTGGAGCGTGACCGTGTACCCGTCGATGACGTCGTCGAAGACCTCGCTGACGAAGTCGCAGCCCGCGACGGCGAGGAGGAGCGGAAGGGCGAGGGGCCAGCGCATGTCGGGAGGGGGGAGCGGGGCGGGGCTACCAGTCCTCGCAGCGGAGGCCGACGCCGTCCCAGATCACGTCGGCGAACTGCGGCGAGACGCTCGTGAGCGTGCACGTGACGGAGGCGCGGACCTCGCCGTTCGTCCCGGCCCGGAACGTCTTCGTGTCGCCGGGCTCCCCGTCGGGGAAGACCGGGAGCCGCTCCTGGGCCGCGTCGAGCCGGTTGTCGCTGCCGAAGGCCTCGCCCTCCGTGAGGATGTGGATCGGCGCGGCGCTCTCGTTGACGAGCCGGGCGGTAAAGGAGCCGTGGCTGACGGGGTAGAGCGCGTCGCACGCGGCGAGCGGCAGAGCGAGGAGGCAGACGAGGAGCGGTCGCATGGGGCCGGGGGCGGTTCGGTCCCCAACCACGGCCCCCGGCAGTCCCGCCGCCTCCCGATTACTCGGGACTCAGGCGTACCGCTCGCGCAGCCAGGACGACGGGACCAGCTCCTGGGGCATGGGCTCGTCGGCCGGCTCCGCCCCGGTCTCGGGCTCGGCCGGCGAGCGCTCCGCGAGGCCGAGCGCCGGGTAGGTCACGGCCGCCACGAGCGCCGGGACGTAGAACATCAGCAGCCGCCACGCGGCGGTCGCGACGACGAGCCGCTCCGGGCTCACGAACGGGAGGTGGAGCACGTAGAACGTGGCCTCGGCCGCGCCCGCCGCGCCCGGCGTCGGCACGGCCGACGAGACGGCGTACGTCATCCAGCTCAGGATCCAGAACAGGAAGGGCCGGAGCGGGCCGCCGAGCAGGGCGATGACGAGCGTCGCGATCGAGTACCGCGCGATCCACTGAAGCGCCGTCAGCGACAGCGACAGCGCGAACCAGCGCTTCCCGCTCGTCGCCACCAGCGCCAGCACGTCGCGGACGTCGCGGGCCGTCTGGCGGAGCGGGCGCCGCACGCGGGCGACCCCGCGGCGCGCGCCCCGGCGGAGGCGGGGGC
>CAXRFJ010000687.1:0-2168 GCA_964229475.1 Rubrivirga sp. | reverse complement strand
CCCGGACTTCCGGCCGAGGTAGCCGGCCGCGACCATCTTCCGGAGGAGCGGGCACGGGCGGTACTTGTCCTCGCCGAGCTCGCGGTGGAGCACCTCGAGGATGGCCAGGCACACGTCGAGGCCGATAAAGTCGGCGAGCGTGAGGGGGCCCATCGGGTGTGCCATCCCCAGCTTCATCACGGTGTCCACGGCCTCGGCCGTCGCCACGCCCTCGTGGACGCAGAACACGGCCTCGTTGATCATCGGCATGAGCACGCGGTTCGAGACGAACCCGGCCGCGTCGTTGACCTCGACGGGCACCTTCCCCAGGTCCTCGGACAGCGCGCGGACGGTCTCGTAGGTCGCGTCCGACGTCGCGAGGCCGCGGACGACCTCGACCAGCGTCATCACCGGGACCGGGTTGAAAAAGTGCATCCCGATGACCTGCGCCGGCCGGCGCGTCGCCCCCGCGATCTGGGTGATCGAGATCGACGACGTGTTGGAGGCGAGGATGGCGGCCTCGGGCGCCGCGTCGTCGATCTGCTCGAAGATCCGGGCCTTGAGCGTCGCGTCCTCCGTGGCGGCCTCGACCACCAGCCCCGCCTCGGCGACGCCCTCGGCGAGGTCGGTCTCGGTGGCGATGCGGCCGAGCGTGGCCTCCTGCTGCTCGGCGGTGATCTTCTCTTTCGCGACCTGCCGGCCGAGGTTCTTGTCGATGGTGGCCAGCGCGGCGTCGAGGCGGGCCTGGTCGAGGTCGACGAGCGTGACGGCGTGGCCGGACTGGGCGAACACGTGGGCGATGCCGTTGCCCATCGTGCCGGCGCCGATGACGGTGACGTTCATGATGTGAGGGAAGTGGGATACGGGATGGAGGGAGGGGCAGAGCGTCGCATGAGGGCCCCGCGTCCCTCATGCCTCATCCCTCAGTCCCTCTCCAAGAGAATCGCCGTGGCCTCGCCGCCGCCGATGCAGATGGCGGCCAGCCCGCGCTTCGCGTCGCGCTCGGCCATGGCGTGGAGGAGCGTCGTGAGGATCCGCGCGCCGGACGCGCCGATCGGGTGGCCGACGGCGACCGAGCCGCCGCGGACGTTGAGCTTCTCGCTCGGGATGCCGAGCGCGTCCTGCGCCGCGAGCGCCACGACCGCGAACGCCTCGTTGACCTCGAACAGGTCGACGTCGTCGAGCGTCAGCCCGGCCTTGGCGAGCACCTTGTTGACGGCCTCGATGGGCGCCGTGGTGAACTCCATGGGCGCCTGGCTGTGCTGCGAGGTCGCCACGATCCGCGCGAGGGGCGTCTTGCCGTTCGCCTCGGCCCACTCGGCCGAGGCCACGACGAGGGCGGCGGCGCCGTCGTTGATCGTGCTCGCGTTCGCGGCCGTGACCGTCCCCTCCTTCGAGAACACGGGCCGGAGCTGGGGGATCTTGTCGAAGTTGGTCCGCGCCGGCTCCTCGTCCGTGTCGACGACCGTGTCGCCCTTCCGGCCCGGGACCGTGACGGGCACGATCTCCTCGGCGAACGCGCCGTTCTCGACCGACGCCTGGGCCCGGCGGTAGCTCTCGATCGAGAACGCGTCTTGCCGCTCGCGCGGCACGTTGCACGACTCGCCGCAGGCGTCCGCCGCGACGCCCATCGCCACGCCGTCGTAGGCGTCGCGGAGGCCGTCGTGGAACAGGCCGTCGACCAGCTCGCCGTTGCCGTAGCCGTAGCCGTAGCGGGCCTTCGGGAGGTAGAACGGCGCCTGCGACATGTTCTCCATGCCCCCGGCCACCACGACTTCGGCGTCGCCGGCCCGGATGGCCTGGTCGGCCAGCATGACCGCCTTCATGCCGCTGCCGCAGACCTTGTTGATAGTCATGCAGTGGACCGACTGCGGGAGCCCCGCGCCGAGCGCGGCCTGACGGGCGGGCGCCTGCCCCTCCCCCGCCGTGACCACGTTGCCCATGATGACCTCGTCGACGTCGCCCTCGCCCACGTCGGCCCTGGTCAGGGCGCCGCGTATGGCGGTGGCGCCGAGCGTCGGCGCGGGGACGGACGAGAGCGACCCGCCGAACGACCCGACGGGCGTGCGGGCGGCGGAGAGGATGACGGAGGCCATGGGGAACGGGGGAGGTCGGAAGCGTTTCCGACCAAGCTATCCGGCCCCGCCCTCGGCGGCGTTGACCGGGGGTGAAAAGGAGCGCGCGCGTCC
>CAXRFJ010000686.1:0-6363 GCA_964229475.1 Rubrivirga sp. | reverse complement strand
ACGTCGGTCATGCCCGGGCGGTACTGCCGAACGGGGCCTGGGGATTCGGCGGCGGCCCAGGCCGTCCGCTCGGGTTCCTCACTGAGCCCGCCGTCCGGTCGCGGACGGTTTTCGGCCGGGGGCATTAAGGAATCGGCCGGTGGAGCGAAACCCCGTCGGCGTCTCGTCCCCGGCCGTCCCCGACGCGGGAGCCGGGGAGGGCCGCGACCGCCTCCTTTGCCCTCCATCCCCCGGCATCACCCCGCCCATGTTCCTCCGTGCCTCACGGCTCCTGCCCGCCCTCCTGTTGGCGCTCGCCGTCGCCCCCGCCTCGGCGCTCGCCCCGGACGACGTCCCTGCCCCGACGACCGTCACCGACGACCGCCTCTCGTGGGACCTCCGGGTCGACGCCGTCGAGACGGCCATCGAGCTCCACGGGCCGGAGGGCGTCGTCGCCCGCCGCGTGTTCGGCGCGGGCGACGCGCCGGCCTTCACCGCGGCCGACGTCGTCGCGCTCGACCTCCCCGACGGGACGTACCGCTACGACGTGCTCATCGTGACGACCGACGCCGCCGCCGGCGAGCCCGAGGCGCGCGTCGGCCTCACGCAGTCCGGCCCGTTCGCCATCGAGGGCGGCCGGTTCGTGGCCGTCCAGGGGCCCGTGATCACGGGCGACCAGACCATCCGCAACTCGCTCTGCGTCGGCACCGACTGCGCGGACTCCGAGACGTACGGGTTCGAGACGATCATCCTCAAGGAGAACAACACGCGCATCCGGTTCACCGACACGAGCGCGTCCGGCTCCTTCCCGACGCGCGACTGGTGGCTCGTGGCCAACAGCAGCGATGCCGGCGGCGCCAGCTACTTCGCCGTCCAGGACGGCGGCGATGACGGCACCCTCGGCCGTGACATCTTCCGCGTCGGGGCCAACGCGCCGGCCCAGTCGCTCTGGATCGAGGGCGACACGGGCGACATCGGCGTCGGCACGGGCGCTCCCGTCATGGAAGTCCACGTGGTCGACGGCGACACGCCGGCGCTCCGGCTCGAGCAGGACGGCTCGTCCGGCTTCTCCCAGCGGACGTGGGACCTCGCCGGAAACGAGACGAACCTCTTCATCCGCGACGTCAACAACGCGAGCGCGCTCCCCTTCCGGCTGCTCGCCGGGACGCCGGGCGGCCAACTCGTCCTGGGGCCGACGGGCGTCGAGGTGGGCAAGGCCTCGAACAACGGCGGGCCGAAGGCCGGCTACAACCTGTTCGCCAACGGGATCGCGGGGGCCGACCGGATGCTCGTCGGGTTCGACGACGTCACGGCGGCGGCCTTGAACACCGACCTCGAGGTCGAGGGCCTCGCCCGGTTCCGCGCCAACACGCGCGTGGACGGGACGGCCCTGTTCTTCGGCGGCGCCGACTTCCGCTCCGGCATCGTCGGCCGCGGCACGCTGGCCTTCCAGGCCGACTATTCGTCGACGACGCCCTACGTCTTCCAGATCCGGAACACGGGGACGGCCACGAACCTCTTCCGCCTCACCAACGTGGGCGACCTGACCATCTCGGGCTCGCTGAACCAGGCCTCCGACGCGAACCGGAAGGAGGCGGTGGTCGCCGTCGACCCCGAGGCGGTGCTCGGCGGCGTCGTGGGGCTCCCGCTCTCGACGTGGCGGTACGCCGGCGACGACGTGACGCACCTCGGCCCGATGGCCCAGGACTTCTACCGGACCTTCGGGCTCGGCCAGGGCGAGACGACGATCGCAGCCGTCGACGCCGACGGCGTCGCGCTGGCGTCGGTCCAGGCGCTCGCGGCCCGGTCGACGGCGGCGGCCGCGCGGATCGCCACGCTGGAGGCCGAGGCCGCCCGGCTCGCCGCTGAGAACGCGGCCCTCGCCGCCCGGCTGGCCCGGATCGAGGCGCTCCTCGGGGTCGGCCATGAGTAAGCCGATCTCCACCCGGGCGCTCGCGGCGGCCCTCGCCCTCGGGCTCGCCGCCGCGCCCTCGGCCCAAGACCTCGCGCCCGCGGACGCGGACGCGCCCGGCACCGCGGTGGTGCGCCCGGCCTCGACGCCCTGGTCTCTCGCCGTCGACGACGCCGACCCGGGCCCGCGGAGGGCGCCCGCCCCGCCGCGGGCCGGCTTCACCCTGTCGGACCGCGACCCGGAGTCTCTGGTCGCGTCGTTCGCCGCGTCGCCCCCGCGGCCGGCCGACGCCACGATGGCCGGCTGGCTCGAGGACGGGCGGAGCGCCGACTCCGGCCCGGCGGGTCACGCCGTCGACGTCCAGGGTACTCGGGCGAGCGAAGCCGTCCTGGCGACGGGTCGGGAGCGCCCTCGCGGAGCGGCTCCCGAGCGCCGCGTCCACGTGCTCTACACCGGGCCGCTGGCCGACGGCCGATCCGAGGGCGCCCGCCCGGCGGTCGAGGCCGGCGACCCCGCCCAGGTCGCACCGGCCCCCCACGCCGATGCGCGGGAGGTGCCCGCCGAGGCGCTGGCGCTCCAGGTGGCCGGTCCGAACCCGGCCGTCGACCACGTCTGGATCGCCCTGACCCCCGCCGCTGCGGGGCCGGCCACGGTGGCGCTGATCGACGTCCGCGGGCGCGAGGTGCTGACGGCGTTCGACGGGCCGGTGGGGGCGGGGGAGACCCGGCGCGTCCGTCTCGACGTGCGCCCCCTCGCCGTGGGCCCGTACGTCGTCGTCGCGACGCTGGGCGAGACCCGGTCGACCGCCACGATCCAGGTCGTCCGGTAGCCCGGTCGGCCATCCCGGTCCGAGCGCCTCGGCCCTCCTGTGGGCCGGGGCGTTCGTCGTGGGTGGAGTGCATCGGAAGGGTGCACGGGTTGGGCGTCAGATCAGAGTTTTACCGTTTGTTTTCCAATCGGATCGGGGCAATTCGCGTGGGGCCGGCGGGAAACCGTCCGAGGGGGCCCCGGGAACGCCCGGTTCGGGCGGGGAGGCCGAAATCGTGTGGCCCCACGAGCCAGGGGAAAGGGCACGGCGGGGTACCCTTTCCCTCGCGTCCTTCTCGCTCGCTCACACCGCCATGCCCTGGTCCTGCCGCCGGCTCCTGCTGGTTCTCCTCGCCGCCGTCCTCGCCCTGCCGGCCCTCGCCGACACCGTACCCGCGCCCGCGAGCGTCCAGGACGGCGCCGTCGTGTGGGCCCCCGAGGCCCCCTTCGTGGAGGCGGCCGTCGTCGTCCACGGCCCCGCGGGGCAGGAGTACCGCCGCAGCTTCGCCGCGGGCGAGCGGCTCGCCTTCGACCCCGCCGGCCTCGACGCCCCGCTCGCCGACGGGTTCTACATCTACGACCTCGTCCTCGTCCTCGGCGAGGCGTCGGAGAGCGGGGAGCGGCCGGCCGTGACCCAGTCCGGGTCGTTCGAGGTCCACCACGGCCACGCCGTCGAGTCGGCCGCGATGGCCTACTTCCACACCGCCGACGGCTCCATCCAGGGCAGCCTCTGCATCGGGGTCGACTGCTCGGCGTCCGAGAGCTTCGGGTTCGACACGCTGCGGCTCAAGGAGAACAACCTCCGGATCCACTTCGACGACACCAGCAACTCGGGCAGCTTCCCCTCGACCGACTGGGGCATCGAGCTCAACAGCAGCTCGAACGGCGGCCAGTCCTACTTCCGCGTCCTCAACCGGACGTCCGGGACGTACCCGTTCACCATCTTCAACGGCGCCGGCAACAACGCCCTCGTGGTGGACGCCGACGGCGACCTCGGCATCGGCGTGCAGAGCGCCGTGGTGGAGATCCACGTGGCCGACGGCGACACGCCGACGCTCCGGCTCGAGCAGGACGGGTCGTCCGGGTTCGCCCAGCGGACCTGGGACGTCGCCGGCAACGAGACGAACTTCTTCGTCCGCGACGTCACCAACGCGAGCGCGCTCCCGCTCCGGATCCTCGCCGGGTCGCCGGGCAACCAGGTCCTCGTCGGGCCGAGCGGCGTCGAGGTCAATAAGCAGTCGAACTCGGGCAGCCCGAAGGCCGGCTTCGGCTTCTTCGCCAACGGCATCTCGGGGACCGACGAGCTGTTCGTCGGCTTCGACGACATCGCCGACGTCGCTGGCAACACGGTGTTCGAGGTCAACGGCGACACCGACGGCGACGGGACCGAGGACGAGATCGCCCGCTTCCGGAGCGACGTCCGCGTCGACAACAGCCTCTCGGTCATCGGCGACCTCTCGGACGAGACGTTCGCCTTCCGCGTGACCAACACGGCCAACGCGCCGGCCCAGATCCTGAACCTGACCCCGTCCGGCGACCTCACGACGGCCGGCACGGTCAACGGCACCTCGGACGCGAACGTCAAGGAGAACGTCGTCCCGGTGGACGCCGAGGCCGTGCTGCAGGGCGTGGCCGGGCTCCCGATCTCGACGTGGGAGTACATCGCGACCGACGGCGTGGCCCACATGGGCCCGATGGCGCAGGACTTCTACCGCGCCTTCGGGCTCGCCCAGGGCGAGACGACGATCGCGATGGTCGACGCCGACGGCGTCGCGCTGGCCGCCATCCAGGCGCTCCTCGCCCGCGACGAGGCGGCCCAGGCCCGCGTCGCGGAGCTCGAGGCCGCCAACGCCGCGCTGGCCGAGCGGCTGGCCCGGATCGAGGCGCTCCTCGAGGCCGCCCATGAGTAGCCGCGCCGACCGTTCCACCCGACCCTCCGGACCCATGACCGCCTCCACGCGCCTCGTCGCCGCGCTCGGGCTCGCGCTCGGCCTCGCCGTGGCCCCCGCAGCCCAGGTCCTCGTGGCCCCCGACGACGCCGACGAGCCGGGCCGGGCGATCGTCACCGGACCGGCCGCGCCCGGTTTCGTCGTGGCCGACGATCAGGATCCGATCTCGCTCCACCCCTCGCGTCCGTTCGTGGCTCGCGCGAACGCGGTCGGGTCCGAGCCGGCGTGGACGCGCGACGAGGACGCCCCGCTCCGCGCGGCGTTCGTCCCGGAGGCCCGGACGGCGGACGTCGGGCCGCTGGCCGATGGGCGCAGCGGCGGGGCACCGGCGCCATCCGCGGTCGCCGAGGGGGGGGCGCTCGACGACGGCCGGCCGGCGGTGGCCGTCCTCCGCCGCGACGTCACGCGGGTGTACACGGGGGCGCTCCGGGACGGCCGGCCGGACGGCGCCCGCGGGACCCCGGTCCTCGCCGACGAGGCCCCCGTCGTCGCGCCGTTCCGGCGGAGCGAGGCCGAGGCTGCCCGCGCAGCCCACGTCGTCGTGCAGCCCAACCCCGCCTCGGCGGAGGCGTGGGTGGAGCTGGCGTCAGACGCGCCCGCCCGGGCGACGGTCGCGGTGTGCGACGTCCGAGGCCGCGAGGTCCTGAAGGCCTACGACGGGACGGTCGCGCCGGGGGCGTCCCGGGTGCGCCTCGACCTGGCCCCGCTCTCGGCCGGCACCTACGTCGTGACCGTCGAGGTGGACGGGGTGCGGGCCAGCGAGACGTTCCAGGTGGTCCGGTAGCTCGCCCGCTGCCGGCAGCAGCGGCGCCTCGGACCCCGCGGTCCGGGGCGCCTTTTTTGCGTAGGGGCGTGAAATCCCAGGGCCTCTGGCGTACGTTGCGGGGGCGCGATGATCCGCGCAGTCGTCACCCTCGACGAGAGCCCTGGCTGGAGGAGGCCGGGGCTCTCGTCATGTTGGGCCGCCGTGTCGTTCGTGACGAGGACATGCACCCGGTGCCGGGGAGCGGACCCTGGGGAGGGACCCCGGGTACCACGGGGCCTCACCCACCCCAACCCCCCATGCACCGCACCTTTCTCGTGGCCGCGCTCGCCCTGGTCGTCTCCGCCTGCGGGCCGGCGGACGACGCGTCCGTCGAAACCGACGACAACGTGTCCGTGGCCGGTGAGATGGCCGACGACGGCGTCTCCGAAGCCGGCACCCTGATCACGGAGCCGGCGGCCCCGTTCAACCTCAACACGGCGACCGCCGAGCAGTTCGCCACCATCCCCGGCGTCGGCGAGCGGATGATCCACGAGTTCGAGGAGTACCGGCCGTACACGAGCATCGAGCAGTTCCGCCGGGAGATCGGCAAGTACGTCGACGAGGACGTCGTCGCGGGCTACGAGGAGTACGTCTTCGTGCCGGTCGACCCGAACGCGGCCTCCGTCGCGACCCTGATGCAGCTCCCCGGCGTCTCGGAGGCCGAGGCCCAGCAGCTCGTCGACGGCCGCCCGTACGCGTCTGAGGACGCGTTCCTGACGGCGTACGAGTCGATCGCGGGCGAGCCCGACGCGGCCTCGGCGAGCGTCTACGTCGAGGCGGAGTAGTGGCGGCCGAGCCCTGGCTCCGCCGGTTCCTGCTGGCGACGGCCGTCGCGACGTACCTCGCGGCGGCCGTCGAGCTCGTCCTCGTCGAGCACTACGAGGAGTGGCAGCAGGTCCTGCCGTTCGCGA
>CAXRFJ010000685.1:0-3612 GCA_964229475.1 Rubrivirga sp. | reverse complement strand
CGCTCCGCCCGCCCGGGCCGCGCGCGGCGGCACCGCGCGCCGCGCGGCCCCGCCCCGCGCGGCGCGCGGGCGGCCGCCGCGGCCGCCCGCCGCGGCGCCGAGGCGGGCACGGCCGCCGCGCCGTCCGACGACGCCCACGCGCTCATGGAGCGCCTCGCCGACCGCTCGATGGACGCCTACCGCGCCCTCATCGACGCCCCGGACTTCTGGCCGTGGTACGCGAGCGCGACGCCCATCGCCCACATCGCCGGCCTCTCGATCGCCTCGCGCCCGATCTCGCGCAAGGGCGTCGGCGAGCTCGACTTCGACGGGCTCCGCGCGATCCCGTGGGTGTTCTCGTGGACGCAGCCGCGGTTCACGGCGCCCGGCTGGTACGGCGTCGGCTCGGCCCTCGCGGAGGCCATCACCGGCGACGACCTCGCGCTGCTCCGCCAGCTCCAGGACGAGTGGCCCTTTTTCCAGGCCATCACCGGCAACGCGCTCCGCGAGATGGCCCGCGCCCGGCTCGTCGTCGGGCGGCGCTACAGCCGGCTGGCCGAGGCGTCGGGCGCGAGCCGGGCGCCGTTCGAGGACGTCGAGGAGGAGTTCCAGCGCGCCGTGACCGCGCTGCTCCGCGTCGTCCGCCGCGACGAGCTGCTCGACCCCGGCCGCGCCATCGCGGCGACCATCCGCTACCGGAACCCGGCGACGGACGTCCTGAACCTCGTCCAGCTCGACCTCATGCGCCGCTGGCGCGCCGGCGCCGAGGGTGACGACGCGCTCCGCCGGGCGCTGCTCCTCTCGGTCAACGCCATCGCCGCCGCGATGCAGTCGACGGGCTAGCCCGCCGGGTTGGCGGTGGGGAGCGCCACGCCGAGCCAGTCGGCGGCCTCGGCGCGCGTCCGGACCACCTGGTACGTCCGGTGGAGGTCGGCCGTCCGCCGCTCGAACAGGCGGACGAGGACGGCCACGGCGTCGCGCGTCGAGACGAACACGACGCGGTTCTCGCCGATCTCGTCGGCGTGCTCGTGGGCGACCTCGACGAGGTGGTCGAGCTCCTCCGGCGTCACGTCGATCTGGGCGGCCGACGTGAGGTCCCAGACCTCGTTGAAGCCGTCCCGCCAGAGCGCGTTGTGGACCATCACCCCGCAGGCCCGCGCCAGATCCGTCCCCGTCAGGTCCCCCGTGCCGATGGCGAGGCCGGTGCGGGCCTCGGGCAGAATCGTGACGTCGTAGGGCATCCAGAGGGGGCGGGCGGAAGGGACGGCAAGGTAGGCCGCCCCGGGCCGGCCTCGCCTCCCCTTTGTGGGTGACCCCCTCAGGCCCACGCCGGCGTCACGGGTCGCACGTCGGCGTCACGGGCCGCCGCGCGATGGGGGTCGAGAGGATCATTTGCGTGACGGGCTCGCCGAGCGGGAGGAGCTTGTCGATGAGCGCCTCCATGGCCTCCATCGAGGCCACGGCTACGATCATGAGCAGCGACGAGCTGCCCGTGGTGCGGTAGCAGGTGAGGACCTCGTCGAGCTCCTGGACCTTCTCGAGGGCGCGGCCGTAGCGCGCGCGGTCGACCTGGAGGTGGAGCACGGCCTGGACGGGCCGCCCGAGGCGGGCGGGGTCGAGCGCGGCGTGGTAGCCCGTGACCACGCCGTCGGCCTCGAGCCGGGCGACGCGCTCGGAGACGGCCGGCGGCGAGAGGCCGACGCGCCGGCCGAGCTCGGCGAAGGTGAGCCGCGCGTCGCGCTGCAGCTCGTCGAGGAGCCGGTGGTCGATGGCGTCCATGACGTGGGGACGGAGGGCGAGATGGAGTGGGGTCCGACGGATCGACGGCGGATCGGGTCCAGAACCGTCGATCCCCTCTGTGGGACGGGCGGTCGCCTCCGCTACCCTGCCTGCGGACCCGACCCGACCGTCATGACCGAGACCCTCGCCCCGACCGTCCGCGCGCCGCGCGGGAGCGCCCTGAGCTGCCGCGGCTGGCACCAGGAGGCCGCCCTGCGGATGCTCATGAACAACCTCGACCCCGAGGTCGCCGAGCGGCCGGAGGACCTCGTGGTGTACGGCGGCTCCGGGAAGGCCGCCCGCGACTGGGAGGCCTACCACCGGATCGTCGCCACGCTCCAGCGGCTGAAAGACGACGAGACCCTCCTCGTGCAGTCCGGCAAGCCCGTCGGCGTGTTCCGCACCCACGACGAGGCGCCGCGCGTGCTCATCGCCAACAGCTGGGTCGTCCCGCGGTGGGCGACGTGGGACTCGTTCCGCCAGCTCGAGGCCGAGGGGCTCACGATGTACGGCCAGATGACGGCCGGCTCGTGGATCTACATCGGCACGCAGGGCATCCTGCAGGGGACGTTCGAGACGTTCGCGGCCTGCGCCCGGCGGCACTTCGGCGGCAGCCTGAGCGGCCGGCTCGTCGTCACGGCCGGCCTCGGCGGGATGGGCGGCGCCCAGCCGCTCGCCGCGACGATGAACGGCGCGGCCTTCCTCGGGGTCGACGTGGACGAGTCCCGGATCCGGCGGCGCGTGGAGCAGGGCTACTGCGATCACGTCTCCCACGACCTCGGCGAGGCGCTGGAGATGGTCGAGGGGGCGAAGGCGCGGGGCGAGGCGCTGTCGGTCGGGCTCGTCGGCAACGCGGCCGAGGTGCTGCCCGAGCTGGTCCGCCGCGGGACCGAGGTGGACGTGGTCACGGACCAGACGTCGGCCCACGACCTCCGCGTGGGCTACGTCCCGGCCGGCCTCTCGCTCGCCGACGCCGACGCGCTCCGCCAGTCGGACCCGACGGCCTACGAGGACGCCGTGCTCGACAGCATGGAGGCCCACATCGACGCGCTCCTGGCGCTCCAGCGGGCGGGCGCCGTCGCCTTCGACTACGGCAACAACCTCCGCGGGCCGGTCGCCGACCGCCGCGGGCGCACGGACGCGTTCGAGATCCCGGGCTTCGTGCCCGAGTACATCCGGCCCCTCTTCTGCAAGGGCTCCGGCCCGTTCCGCTGGGCCGCCCTCAGCGGCGACCCGGCCGACATCGCGGTCACGGACGACGCGATCCTCGACCTCTTCCCCGAGAAGGAGCACCTCCGGCGGTGGATCACGATGGCCCGCGAGAAGGTCCACTTCCAGGGGCTCCCGGCGCGGATCTGCTGGCTCGAGTACGGCGAGCGGGCCGAGGCCGGCGAGCGGTTCAACTGGCTCGTCGAGAAGGGCAAGGTGAGCGCGCCGCTCGTCATCGGCCGCGATCACCTGGATACGGGCTCGGTCGCGTCGCCGAACCGCGAGACGGAGGGGATGAAGGACGGGTCGGACGCGATCGGCGACTGGCCGCTCCTCAACGCCCTGCTCAACACGGCGTGCGGGGCGTCGTGGGTGAGCCTCCACCACGGCGGCGGCGTGGGGATCGGGTACTCGATGCACAGCGGGATGGTGTGCGTCGCCGACGGGACCGAGGCCGGTGGGCGCCGCCTCCAGCGCGTCCTCACGGCGGACCCGGGCACGGGCGTCATGCGCCACGCCGACGCGGGCTACGAGACGGCGATCGAGACGGCTGCCGCGCGCGGCGTCGATCTGCCCTCGGTGGAGCCAGGACACCCGTAGGGGCGCACCGGTGGTGCGCCCGTCCGGATCGCCCCGCCCGGTGCC
>CAXRFJ010000684.1:0-2525 GCA_964229475.1 Rubrivirga sp. | reverse complement strand
GGCGCGACATCCCCCGTTGATGTGACGCGGCGCGCGCCCCAGCGCGCCTAGACTGCCGGCCCATCTCGACCCGCCGTGCCCATCTCCGTCGCCATCGTCGAGGACCTCGAGGACGTCCGCGAGGGGCTCGCCTCGCTCGTCGACGCGGCCGAGGGGTTCGCCTGCGCGGCCACCTTCGCCGACGCCGAGGCATTCCTCGACGCGCTCACGCCGTCGCGTGGGGGCGGCCTCCGCCTCGACGTCGCGCTCATGGACATCGGCCTGCCCGGGATCAGCGGGATCGAGGCCGTCCGCGAGCTGAAGCGCCGCCGGCCCACCGTGCAGGCCATGATGCTGACGGTCTACGAGGACAACGAGTCGGTCTTCGACGCGCTCCGGGCCGGCGCCACCGGCTACGTCCTCAAGACGACGCCGCCCGACGAGCTCCTCGACGCCGTCCGCCAGCTCCAGGCCGGCGGCTCGCCGATGTCGAGCGGCATCGCGCGGCGCGTGGTCGAGGCGTTCCACCGGCCGCCGCTCGTGCCCGAGCACGAGGCCCCGCTGACGCCGCGCGAGGAGGAGATCCTCGACCTCCTCGTGCAGGGCCACCGCTACCGCGAGATCGCCGACCGGCTGTTCATCTCGCTCGACACGGTCCGCACGCACGTCCGCCACGTGTACGAGAAGATGCACGTCCGCTCGCGCGCCGAGGCCGCCGCCAAGGTCCTCGGCCGGCCGTAGGGGACGGGGGACGGGGGACGGGGGACGGGGGACGGGGGACGGGGGACGGGGGACGGGGGACGGGGGACGGGGGACGGGGGACGGGGGACGGACGGGGCCGCTGGCGGAGCAGGGCCGCCAGCCGAAACGGAGCGCGACTCCCTCCGCCTCGGCGTCGAGGCGGACGGGGCCGCCGGTGCTGGCTCGGCGCCCCCACCACGTCATCCTGAGCGAAGCGGAGGGCGGAGCCCGACGCGCAGTCGAAGGATCTCTGTCGAGCAGGGCCGCGATGCGCGCTCTCGGTACCCGCGCGAGACCTCGCCCCGACGGCTCGCTCAGGATGACGCGTTGGCAAGATGTCGGAGCCATCGGCAACCCCCAGGAATCACATCGACGGGTGAGGCGCCGGGCGCGCGGGGCCGGGAGGTTCGGGGCGGACTCCCCCTCCCCGCCCATGCGACGGCTCCTCGCGCTCGCCCTCCTCGCGCCCCTCGCGGCGCTCGCCCAGCCCGACCCCGACGCCCCGACGCCCCTCGCGCCCGGCACGTTCGAGCTCACGCTCACGAGCGCGGACGGGGCCGAGCGGCTCGTCGAGGGCCCCGCGCTCGTCCACGCCTACCTCGAGGCGCTCGGCGGCTGGACGCTCGTCCTCGACGACGGCGCCGACCTCGTCGCCCTCGAACGCGCCGCGCCCCCGACCCTCGGCCCGACCGCCGTCGGCGACGCCCGCCAGCCGGCCCCCGACGACGACGCCCGCGCCTACCTCCGCCTCGCCGACGCGTCCGCGGGCGGGTTCAGCACGGGCCACGCGCCGCCGGCCTCGCCCAACCGGCTCGTCGTCACCGAGACCGACGACGACCACACGGTCGGCGCGTTCGACTTCGCCGCCGTCGCCGTGGCGGCCGACGGGGCCGAGACGCCCCTCACGGTCCGCGGCCGCTTCCACGCGCTCACCGAGCCCGACGGCGGTGGGGACGACGACGGCGACCCCGACGGTCCGGCCTCCCCCCCCGTCGCCACCTCGGCCGACTGCCCCGACGTCTGGGACCAGCTGGGCGGCATCTACGGCGGCATGGGCTCGTGGACCGGCTTCTCGAACGAGACCAACGTGGGCGGGCCGATCATGCTCATGACGGGGGCCGCGATGGGCGTGCCCGGCTGGCAGCTCAACATGCCCAACGGCTGCAATCCCGACTTCCCCACGAGCGTCGGGTACGTCCAGTCGATCGGCCACACGGCGACGCCGCTGCGCGCGGGGATCTACCGGATCACGAACGCCCACACCGGCGAGCCCCCGGGGGCGTTCGAGGTCGTCGCGTCGATCTCGGCCCCGTACGACCGGTTCTACGCCTACACGTCGGGCTACGTCTGGATCACGTCGATCTCGGACGGCCGCGTGAACGGGACGTACAGCGGCTACGCGCTCCCGGTCCCCGACCCGACGAAGCCGCCGGCGCCGCTCCTGTTCAGCTACGGCCGGTTCTCGGCGCGCGACGGCGCCCCGGGGCCCGTCTCCCTGCCGCCGGGCGTCGCGCTGCCCGAGGGCGTCGAGCTCCCGCCCGGCGTCGAGCTCCCGACCCAGAACCGATGAGCCGCGCCGGCCGCCTCGGTGCCGTCGCCGTCCTGGCCTTGGCCCTGGCCGGTTGCGCCTCGGCCCCCGCAGACGCGCCCGGCGTCCGCGTCGAGCTGGTGCTCTCCGACGCGGGCTACGCGCCGCCCGTCTTCCGGTGGGACGCGCCCGTCGCCGCCCGCGTGACCGTCACGCGCGGCCGGGAGACGGTCTGGGAGATCGCCGAGGCCGACCAGCCCGGCCGCCGCGTCCCGAT
>CAXRFJ010000683.1:0-10617 GCA_964229475.1 Rubrivirga sp. | reverse complement strand
CCGAGGCCGAGGAGCGCGCGAGCTACGGCGGCCGGATGTCCGACGAGTGGCTCGAGGCCCTGGCCCCGCTCGGGACCGACTGGCGGAAGCCGTTCCTCGAGACGGCGCCGTGGCTCGTCGTCCTGTTCGCCCAGTGCTGGGGCCTCCGCCCGGACGGCTCGAAGCGGAAGCACTACTACGTGCAGGAGAGCTGCGGCATCGCGGCCGGCCTGTTCATCGCCGCGCTCCACCAGGCCGGGCTGGCGACGCTCACGCACACGCCGTCGCCGATGCGCTTCCTGAGCGAGATCCTGGAGCGGCCCGCGCAGGAGGCGCCGTTCATCCTGTTCCCGGTCGGCTACCCGGCCGAGGGCGCGAGGGTGCCGGACCTGACGAGGAAGCCCATCGACGACGTCGCCGTCTGGCGCTGAGGCCCGCGGGGCGTCGCGACGTCGGTCGCGTAGAGCCCGGCGAGGCCGCCGACGAGGCGGACCGTGATCTCATCGCCCGGCCGCAGGGACTCGTTGTGCGACGAGAAGGGGACGAGGGTCCCGGCGATGCAGCACAGCACGCCGGTGCCGCGCTCGGGGTCGTACTGGTAAACGGTGCCGCGGGTCATGGGGACGGGGGGAGAGTGGAGCCGGCCCTACGGCCCTGGCGCCCGCGAGATGCGCCCGAACGCGACGAGCGCCCGGAGGACGGATCCCCCGGGCGCTCGCGAATCGGCGTGGACGCGCGCTACGAGGTGGCGCGGACGCGGCGGACGCCGTGGGCCGCGACCCCGGCCTTGCCCCCGCGGACGGTGAACTCGACCGCGTCACCGTGGGCGAGGTTGTGGTCGGCCGCGTGGCGGAGCGAGAACGGGATGCCGTGGTCGCCGCGGTGGTGGCGGACGAAGCCGGTCCCGCGGCGGGCGTCGAACTGCGTGATCGTACCCTTGATCATGGGTCTCGGGTCTGGTTGTCGGACAAAAGGCCAGGAGGGTACGGAGGAATCGGCCGGAGGGTCTGCTCGGTCGACGGAGGCCCGGCAGAGGCTCCGCGCGGCCTCGGCGAAGGCGCCGTGGGGGTTCAGTGAGGGACGGGGGCGGCCGATACCGGCTCCGAATCGCCGCCCCGCGTGTTGCCCATCGTCGCCCCCCCGACCTCGTCTCCAGACCGCGCCGCGGCCGATGACCTCGGTGCCCACCTCCACGGGCTCGTCGCCGAGATCCTGCCCCTCCGCCGGTGCATCACCGGCGACGGGCTCCGCCAGACGCTCCTGGCGCTCGGCCAGCGCGTCCCGCTCCGCATCACGGAGGTCCCGTCCGGCACGAGCGTGCTCGACTGGACGGCCCCCAAGGAGTGGCGCGTGCGCGAGGCGTACCTCGCCCGCGAGGACGGCACCCGCGTCGTCGACTGGGCCGACAGCCCGCTCCACCTCGTTCAGTACAGCGTGGCGGCCCGGGACCGGATGCCGCTGTGGGCGCTCCGGGCGCACCTCCACACGCTCCCGGAGCAGCCCGACCTCGTCCCGTACCGCACGGCGTACTACGCCCCGACGTGGGGCTTCTGCCTGTCGCAGCGCGCGCTCGACGCCCTCGCGGCCGAGATCGGCGAGGGCGGCGAGGTCGAGGTCGTCGTCGACGCCGAACAGGTCGACGGGAGCCTGACCTACGGCGAGGTCGTGGTGCCGGGCCAGACGGAGGACGAGATCCTGCTCTCGGCGCACGCCTGCCACCCCGCGCTCGCCAATGACAACGCGTCGTCGCTGGCCGTCGCGACGCTCCTCGCCCGGCGCCTGTTCGACGGGCCGACGCTGCGCCACACCGTCCGCGTCCTGTTCGCGCCCGGGACCATCGGCGCGATCGCGTGGCTCGACCGCAACCACGCCCACCTCGGGCAGATCCGGCACGGCCTCGTGCTCGCGAACCTGGGCGACCCGGGCGGCTTCACTTACAAGCGCTCGCGGCGGGGCACGCTCGATGCGCCCCTCGCCGTCGACCGCGTCGTCGAGACGGCCCTCCGCGACCTCGGCCACGGCGTCGACGTCCGCCCGTTCGAGCCGACCGGCTACGACGAGCGCCAGTTCGGGAGCCCCGGCTTCGACCTGCCCGTCGGCCGCCTGACGCGGACGCCGCACGGGGAGTACCCCGCGTACCACACGTCCGGCGACGACCTCGCCCTCGTCCGCCCCGAGGCCCTCGCGGCGTCGCTGGAAGCGCTGGAGGCGATCGTCCGGACGCTCGACGGCGATGGCGTCTACCGGAACGCGCAGCCCTACGGCGAGCCGCAGCTCGGCCGGCGGGGCCTCTACGCGAGCCTCGGCGGGCTGCCCAACGGCCCCGAGGCGCAGCAGGCCGCGCTCTGGGTCCTCAACCTGTCGGACGGCCGGCACTCGCTGCTCGACGTCGCCGAGCGGAGCGGGCTCCCGTTCGCCGCCGTCCGCGCCGCCGCCGACCGCCTCGCCGAGGCGGACCTCCACGCCGACGAGACGCCGCGCCCGGCCGCGCCCGTCGGCGACGGGGCGACCCTCTCGGCCGCCGACCTCGTCACGGGCCTCCCGACCGGATGACCGACCCCGACGTCCGCCGCTTCGCCGCCAGCCGCGACCACCAGCGGCGCGCGCACCGCCTGATCCCGGGCGGCGCCCACACCTACGCCAAGGGCGACGACCAGATGCCCGAGTGGATGCCGGTCGTGATCGACCGCGGCGAGGGCGCCCACGTGTGGGACCTCGACGGCAACCGCCTGATCGAGTACGGGCAGGGCCTCCGGGCCGTCACGCTGGGCCACGCCGAGCCGCGCGTCAACCGCGCCGCCTCCGAGTGGATCGCGCGCGGCGCCAACTTCACGCGCCCCGCCCGGGTCGAGCTGGAGGCCGCCGAGGCGTTCCTCGACCTCGTCGGCGCCGACTGCGTCAAGTTCACCAAGGACGGCTCGTCGGCGACGACGGCCGCCGTCAAGGTGGCCCGCGCGGCGACCGGCCGCGACACGGTCGCGATCTGCCACGACCACCCGTTCCTGTCGCAGGACGACTGGTTTATCGGGACGACGGCGATGGACGCGGGCATCCCGCAGGCCGTCAAGGACCTCACCGTCGGCTTCCCCTACGGCGACCTCGGCGCGCTCGTGGACGTGCTCGACACGCACCGGCCGGCGTGCGTCGTGATGGAGGCCGTCCGCGACGAGAGCGACCCGACGGCGTACGTCCGGGCGGCGATCGCGGCGTGCCGGGCGCGCGGCGTCGTGTTCGTGCTCGACGAGATGATCACGGGCTTCCGGTGGTCGGAGCGCGGGGCGCAGGGCCTGTTCGGCCTCGACCCCGACCTCAGCACGTTCGGCAAGGCGCTCGCCAACGGGTTCTCCGTCTCGGCCCTCGCGGGGCGCCGCGACCTGATGGAGGCCGGCGGGCTCGACACCGACAAGGACCGGCTGTTCCTGCTCTCGGCCACGCACGGCGCCGAGACGCACGCGCTCGCCGCGGCCATCGAGGCCATGCGGATCGCCCGCGACGAGGACGTCGCCGGCCAGCTCATGCGGCAGGGCGCGCGGCTCCGCGAGGCGGTCCGCGACGTGACCGAGGCGGCCGGCCTCGGCGCGTTCGTCGGGACGGCCGGGCGGGACTGCAACCTCGTGTTCTACACCCGCGACCCGGAGGGCGAGGCGTCGCAGCCGTTCCGGACGCTGTTCCTCCAGGAGCTGGCGCGGCGAGGCGTCCTCGCCCCGTCGTTCGTCCTCACGACGGCCCACACGGACAGCGTGATCGACCAGACGGCCGAGGCGGTCGCGGGCGCGCTCGCGGTCTACGGCCGGGCGCTCGACGCGGGCTCGACCGACGGCTTCCTGCTCGGGCGGCCGGTTCAGCCGGTCTTCCGGAAAAAAGCCGGGACGGTCTGGACGAGTGTCTCGCGCCCGAGCGGCGACGGTGCCGTTTCTGAGGCGCCGGCCGTCCGAACGACCCCCCACGCGAGATGAAAGTCGTCCTGTTCTGCGGAGGCGAAGGGATGCGGATCAAGGAGCACTCGGGCCCGATCCCGAAGCCCATGGTCTGCGTCGGCTACCGGCCGATCCTGTGGCACCTCATGAAGTACTACGCCCACTACGGGCACAAGGACTTCATCCTCTGCCTCGGCCACGGCGCCGACCACGTCAAGCGCTACTTCGTCGACTACGACGAGACGGTCTCGAACGACTTCGTGCTGACCGGCGGCAAGGACGTCGAGCTGATGCGGTCGGACATCCACGACTGGCGGATCACGTTCGTCGACACCGGCCTCACGGCGTGCGTCGGCGAGCGGCTCCTGGCCGTCCGCGAGTTCCTCGGCGACGACGAGTGGTTCCTCGCCAACTACGCCGACGGCGTGAGCGACGCCCCGCTCGACGCGATGGTCGACTTCGCGCAGGCGAGCGGGCGCGCGGCGACGTTCCTCGGCGTCCGCCCGAACTACACGAGCCACGTCATCCAGACCGACCCGACGGGCGCCGTCACGCAGGTCCGCCACGTGACGGAGATCGGCCTCCGCATCAACGGCGGCTTCTTCGTGATGAACCAGCGGTTCTTCGACTACATCCTCCCGGGCGAGGACATCCTCGGCGAGCCGTCGCACCGGATGGCCGCCGTCGGCCAGCTCGGCTCGTACGACTACGATGGCTTCTGGGCGTGCATGGACACGTTCAAGGAGAAGAAGCTGCTCGAGGACATCTACAACGCCGGCCACGCGCCGTGGGAGGTCTGGGGCGACCGCCGCGCCACGGGCGACGGCGCCACGGGCCCGGCCCGGCCGCACGCCGAGGCGGACCCCTCCGCGCTGGGCGACGGCGCGCTCGAGCCGCCCGTCCTCGCCGGCCGCTAGTGTTCGGCCTCGACCCCGGGCTCGGCCGCGACCGGCCGCTCCGCCTCGCCCTCCTCGGCGCCCACGCCGACGACGTCGAGATCGGGGCGGGGGGGACCGTCCTCCGCCTCCTCGACGAGCGGCCCCACCCGGAGGTGACCTACGTCGCGGTCTCGGGCCGCGACGCCCGCGCCGCCGAGACCCGCGCCGCCGCGGCCGCGCTGCTGGCCGGCGCCGCGCGCGCCGACGTCCACGTCCGGTCTCACCGCGACGGCTACTTCCCCGCCGAGGCCGCCGACATCAAGGCCTTCGCTCAGGCGTCGCTCGAAGCCGTCCGCCCGCACCTCGTGCTCACGCACCGCCGCGACGACGCGCACCAGGATCACCGCGTGATCGCCGACCTCGCGTGGCAGACGTTCCGCGGCGCTGCCATTGCCCAGTACGAGATCCCGAAGTGGGACGGCGACCTCGACCGGCCCAACGCCTACGTCGCCCTCGACGACGACGTGCTGGCGCGGAAGCTGGCGATCCTCGACGCCCACTTCCCGAGCCAGCAGGCGAAGGGGTGGTACGACGCCGAGACGTTCCGGGGGCTCGCGCGCGTCCGCGGCGTCGAGGCCGGCGTCCGGTACGCCGAGGCGTTCCACTGCGCGAAGCTCGTCTGGTGACCCCGAGCGACCCCGGCGCGTCGGCCGCGCTCGCGGCGTCGTGGATGGCGCTCGCGGCCTCGCTGCTCGTCATGGGCGCGTCCGCGCTGGCGGTCGTCGCGTCCGGGTGCCAGCCCGGGCCCGCCTCGGCGGCCCCCCGGGCCGACTGGGACGACGTCCGAGCGGCGGCGTGCGCCGTGGGCGAGTGGCCAGTCGAGGGCGCCTGCCGGTCCGCCGAGGCCGCGTTCGCGGCGCCCGGCGGCACGACCTACCACGTCGACGGTTCGAGCCCGCGCGCCGACGACCGGAACCCCGGGACCGCCGAGCGTCCGTGGCGGACGATCTCGCGCGCCGCCCGCGCCGGCGCGCTCCGGCCGGGCGACACCGTCCTCATCCACGGCGGCGTCTACCGCGAGTCGGTCCGCCCGCGGTCCGGCGGCACCGGGCCCGACGCCCGCGTGACCTTTGCCGCCGTGCCCGGCGAGCGGGTCGTCGTCACCGGCGCCGACCGCGCCGACGACGGCTGGGTCCGCCAACGTGACGGCGCGTGGCGCCGGCCGTGGACGGGCGAGGCGTTCCTCACCTACACCGACGACCCGACGTTTCGCCGCGAGGTGCTCGTGGCCGGGGGCGCGGTCCTCCGGCCCGTCGGGCGCCGCGCGGAGTTGGCGCCGGGCCGCGTCTGGCGCGAGGGCCCCGACGAGGCGCCCCGCGCGCGCGTCGCCCGCTTCCCCGGCGATCGGTCGCCCGAGGCGGCCGGCCCCATCGAGGTCGGCGCGCGGACCGTCCTGTTCGCGCCCCTCGGCGCCGATCCGTACGCCGAGTGCGGGAGCGCGGGCACGCCGGGGTGGATCCGCGTCGTCGGCCTGACCTTCCGCCACGCGACGAACCGGGCGCAGTGGGGCGCGCTCTGCGCCGGCCGCGTCGGCGGGCTCGTCGAGGACGTCCGCGTCGAGTGGACGAACGGGCTGGGGATCGACGTCTCGGGCGCGCGCCACACGTTCCGCCGGACCCGGGCGGACCTCAACGGGCAGATGGGCTGGGGCGGCGGGTGCCGCGGGTGCCTCATCGAAGAGAGCGCGGCGGTCGGCAACAACTGGAAGGGGCACGACCCGTTCTGGGAGGCCGGTGGCGGCAAGTGGGTCGGCACCACGGACACCGTCATCCGCCGTCACTACGCGGCGCACAACGGCGGCCCCGGCGTCTGGTTCGACATCGACAACCACCGCAACACGATCGAGGGCAGCCTGCTGGTGGGCAACGACATGGCCGGGCTGATGCTCGAGCTCCGCACGATCGGGACGCTCGCGCAGCACAACGTGATCGCCGCGACGCGGTGGCGCGACTGGACCGGCACGGGGATCCTGTCGCAGGCCGCCAGCCACAACGCCCTCATCCACAACACCGTCGTCGAGAACGGCGGGAGCGGCATCTGGCTCCGGCTGGACCCGGACCGCCGCGCCCCCGACGGCCACAACGCCGTCCTCAACAACTGGGTGGTGGGCAACGCGACGGCGGGGGAGGAGGCGCGCGAGATGTCGGTCCAGGGCGAGACGCCGGCGGAGGTCCGCACGACCCGCTTCGAGGGGAACGCCTACGGCCGCCTCGGCCGCGACCTGTACCGCTCCACGTTCTTCGTCTACCCCGCCCCGCAGTGGGAGGCCGACTTCCGCAGCGACGACCTCGCCACGTGGCGCCGCCTCGTCGGCGGCGACCGCGAGGCGGCCCTGGTCGGTCCCGGCGGGCGGCACCGCGTGGCCGCGCCCGCCTCGGTCGAGGCGGGGGCGCCCGGGTCCGCCATCGCCCCGTACGGGTGGGCCGGGGCCGATCCCGCCCGCGTCCGCGCCCGTGGCGACTGGCGGGGGGCGCCGCCGCGGCCCGCGTGGCCACGTTGAGATCGCCTGGATGGAACGCGGAAATCGGTTACGGGAGCGTCTAAACCCTCGGCGTCCCGGCGTGGCTCGCGACTTGGGGAGGGGCGGGCGCCACTCCCGAGACTGATGGAAACCGTCCTCCTCTCGCCGGACCGCCCGTTCTCCCGGCGCCGCGAACTCGCCCGCGCCCACACGGCGAACCACGCGAAGCGCCGCCTGGTCAACGCGGCCCTCGTCGGCGTGGCCGAGGCCGCCGCTCTCGCCGTCGCCCTGTTCGTCGCCGGCTTCGTCCGGCAGCACCTCGTGGGCGAGGTGGGCCCCCAGGTCGGGTGGGGGTGGAGCGTGGTGCCGCTGTACCTCGCCGTGTCATGGATGGCCGGCCTGCTGCCGGGGTGGGGGCTGGGGGCGGCCGAAGAGCTCCGGCGCGTCGTCCTCGTGATCGGCGGCGTGTTCGCGGTCGCCGTCGTGGGGCTGTGGCTGGCGAACGTGAACGGGCCGGGCGGCGGCGCGTCGAGCCGGCTGGCGATCGGCGCGGCCGGCGTCCTCGCGCTGGGCCTCGTGCCGCTGGCGCGGTGGAGCGTCAAGTCGGCGCTCGTGCGGCGCGACCGGTGGGGCGTCCCGGCCGTCGTGTACGGGGCCGGGCTCGCCGGCGCCCGCGTCGTCCGCCAGCTCCAGGAGGAGCGCGGCATCGGCTACACGCCCGTCGCCGTGTTCTCCGACGACGTCGACGCGTGGGGCGGCTTCCTGGACGCCATTCCCATCGTCGGCGACACGTCGCAGGTGGCGCCCGAGGCAGCCGTCGCGTTCCTCGCGCTCCCCGAGGCCGACCGCGACCACCAGATCGACCTCCTCGAGGGCCCGCTCTCCTGCTACGCGACCGTCGTCGTGGTGCCGGACCTGTTCGAGGCGCCGAGCCTCTGGGTCACGCCGCGCGACATCGCCGGCGTCCTCGGCCTCGAGCTGACCTCGACGCTGACGCGCACGATGCCCCGCCTCGTCAAGCGGTCCGTCGACCTCCTCGTGGCCGTCGGGCTGGCCCCGCTGTGGGTGCCGTTGGTCGGCGTCCTCGCCCTGTGGGTCTGGCTCGCCGACCGCCACAACCCGTTCTACGCCCAGGAGCGCGTCGGCGCCGACGGCGCCCTGTTCCACGCGTGGAAGCTCCGCACGATGGTCCCGGACGCCGAGCGGGTGCTCCACGACGCGCTCGACGCCGACCCCGCGCTCCGCGCCGAGTGGGAGGAGCACTTCAAGCTGGAGCGCGACCCGCGCATCACGGCGCCGGGCCGGTTCCTGCGGCGGACGAGTCTCGACGAGATCCCGCAGATCGTCAACGTCCTCCGCGGCGAGATGAGCCTCGTCGGTCCGCGCCCGCTGCCGCGCTACCACCACGACGAGCTGAGCGACCGCGTCCGGTCGCTCCGCGAGCGCGTCCGCCCCGGCATCACCGGCCTGTGGCAGGTCTCGGGCCGGAGCGACGCCGGCAACCTCGGGATGGAGCGGTGGGACCCGTACTACGTCCGGAACTGGTCGCCCTGGCTCGACGCGGTCATCCTGGTCCGGACGGTCCGCGTCGTCGCGAAGGGCTCGGGGGCGTACTAGAGGCCGGGCTCAGCCCTCCAGCGACGGCCGGTCGGCGCCCTCCTCAGGGGGCGCTCCCGCGCCGTCGCTCTCCGCGTCCGGGGCGTCGTCGCCGTCGCCCGCCTCCAGGTCGGGGTGGTCGGTCGGCGCCGGCACCGGGCTCGAGAGGACGTCGGCGGCGGCCGCTTCGAGGGCCTGGATCTCCTCCATGTCGATGTCGCCCTCGCCGCGCCACGCGATGCCGCCGTCGCGGCGGAGGAGGAAGGCGTAGACGTCGCCGGTCTTCAGCTTGAGCCGCTTCCGGAGTTTCTTGACGTCGGTGTAGAGCGGGACGGTCCGCGCGCGCTCCTCCTCGGTCTCGATCTGGCCGCGGATGCCGAGCGTGCCGAGGTCGCCGAGCAGCTTCATCTTCTTGCTCGAGACGGGCGCCTCGATCACGGCGAACCGCTCGCCGTGGGCCTCCCGGAGCCGGTCGCCGAGGCGGGCCCACTGGTCCGCCAGCGGGTCGAGCGCGTCCTGGAACAGGACGACGACGAGCGTCGCGTCGGCGGGGAGGTCCTGCGGGAACCGGACGTCGGTGCCGTCGAGCCGGCGGCCGGTGACGAGGGGGAAGTGCGTCGCGGGGTCCTTCGAGAAGAGTCCCATGGCCAGGGGAGAGGGGCCGGCAAGCTACGCGCCCGCCCCGACCGCGGCCGGGCCCCGCGCCTAGCCCGGCAGCGCCGCGCGCTGGAGGAAGCCGGTCGGGTCGACGAGGTCCCGCCGTCGGAAGAACGGGGTGCCGTACTCCGTCCGCGCCGACGTGCCGGCGGCGCGGTACAGCTTGCCGGTCTCCGTCTTGTCATACAGCTCGAGGTGGAGCAGCATCGACGCCACGCCGCCCCACCGCGAGCCGTCGGGGTTCCTGAGCACGCCGACCTCCCCGAGCGTCTGCCCGCTGGCGACGGCGTCGCCCACCGACCAGGCGCCGGCCGGGGGCTCGGCGATCTCGCAGTAGCGGGCGAGGAACGCGCCGTGGTCGACGTCGACGGCCCACGTGTCGCGGTAGAACGCGTAGGGCGCGCGCGCGACGGTCCCGTGGGCGATCGCGAGGACCGGCGTGCCGTCGGGCATGTAGAGGTCGACGGCGGCGTGGGCGCGGGCGCCCCCGTCGCGCCGGGAGGCGAACGCCCGCATGCCCGCCTCGGGGCCGGCGAACGGGTAGCTGGACCGCTCGGCGAACGGGTAGCGGATCTCGACGCGGCCGATGCCGCGGAGCGCGTTGAGCCGCTCGAGCGTCCCGCCGGTCGGGTCGATCCGGGCGTCCGGCCGCCGCATCCCGATCCGCCGTTGCATCCGGACGATGGCGCCCTCGGTGCCGTCGCCGCAGAGCCCGTCGACGGGGCCGGGGTCGAGGCGGGCGTCGAGCGTCAGGCGGGCGGCCTCCTTCAGCGCGCTCTGGACGGCGCGGACGTCGGCGTCGCGGTTCGCGGCGCCGGACCCGCCCACCGAGTCGGCGAGCACGACGGCCTCCAGCGGGTCGACGGCCGGGGCGTCGTCGGCGACCGCGGCGAGCCGGGCGCGGACCGCGTCGCAGTCGATCCGGTCGCCGGGGCACGCCTTCCGCGCGCCGGCCTCCCAGTGGCCGATCACGTGGGCGACCGGGATCCCGTACTTCCGCATCAGCTTCCGGGCGAGCGTGAGCCACGCCGCCTCCTGCGCGGGCGTCCACGGCTCGCCGGGCACGCCG
>CAXRFJ010000682.1:0-2103 GCA_964229475.1 Rubrivirga sp. | reverse complement strand
TACACCACCGACACGATGATCGAGACGCCCGGCGATGTCGAGCAGGCCTGGCACGTGGTCGACGCCGAGAACGTCGTCGTCGGCCGGCTCGCCGCCCGCGTGGCCACCATCCTCCGCGGCAAGCACAAGCCCGAGTACACGCCCCACATGGACGTCGGCGACTACGTGATCGTGGTCAACGCCGACAAGGTCCGGTTCACGGGCAAGAAGGAGACGGAGAAGCAGTACTTCCGTCACTCGGGCTACCCCGGCGGCATCCGCCAGCAGACGCCCAAGGAGGTCCGCGCGGCGCACCCCGAGCGGATCGTCGAGCGCGCCGTCAAGGGCATGCTCCCGCGCACGAAGCTCGGCCGCCAGCTCTACAAGAAGCTCCACGTCTACGCCGGCCCGGACCACCCGCACGAGGCCCAGCAGCCGGAGACGCTCACGATCGACTAGTCCTGCGAGGGTCGGCCCGCGCCGACCTGCGCACTCCGACCCCTCGCACCCCAGCAGTATGGCAACCCAGTACCAGGCCGTCGGCCGCCGCAAGACGTCGGTCGCCCGCGTCTACCTCCGCCCCGGCTCCGGCAACGTCGTCGTCAACAAGCGGCCGCTCGCCGAGTACCTCCCGACGGCGATCCGCCAGGCCTCGGCCACGGCGCCGCTCGACCTCACCGAGCTCCGCGGCCAGTTCGACGTCCTCGTCAACGCGAAGGGCGGCGGCCTCACCGGCCAGGCCGAGGCCATCCAGCTCGGCATCGCCCGGGCCCTCGTCGACTTCAACGAGGACCTCCGCAAGCCGCTCCGCGACGCCGGCTACCTCACGCGCGACCCGCGCATGGTCGAGCGGAAGAAGCCCGGCCAGCCGAAGGCCCGCAAGAAGTTCCAGTTCTCGAAGCGCTAGTCCGCTTCGCGGAGTTCGGAGCTCAGGGGTCGGAGTTGGGGAGTGAGAACTCCGAACTCCGACCCATCGACTCCGAACTCGTCATCCCACCCCCCGCCCGAGCCGCTGGCGGGTGCCTCTGCCTCGGCGTCCCTCCGGAGCGACTCGCTCTACGGACGCCCCGAGGCCGGGGTCGTCAGCGGCGCCGACGGCGGGGCCAGGCCCAACCCCCGCGCCCTCCCGGCGCCCACCCCACTCCAGACATGGCACGCGCCTCCCTCGAAGACCTGCTCCGCGCCGGCGCCCACTTCGGGCACCTCACCTCCCGGTGGAACCCGAAGATGGCCCCGTACATCTTCATGCAGCGGAACGGGATCCACATCCTGGACCTCAAGCAGACCCAGCAGCTCCTGGACGAGGCCGCCGACGCGGCCGGCCGGTTCGCCTCGAAGGGCCGCAAGGTCCTCTTCATCGGCACCAAGAAGCAGGCCCAGAACGTCGTCCGCGAGGAGGCCGAGCGCGCCGGGATGCCGTTCGTCGTCGACCGCTGGCAGGGCGGGATGATGACCAACTTCTCGACCATCCGCGGCAGCCTCCGCCGGATGGAGACGCTCCGCCGCGAGGAGGCCGACGGCACGACGGCCCAGCTCAAGAAGAAGGAGCGGCTCATGCGGTCCCGCGAGCTCGAGAAGCTCGACCGCGTGCTCGGCGGCATCTCCGACATGGGCAAGCTGCCCGGCGCCGTGTTCATCGTCGACATCAAGCGCGAGCACATCGCCGTCGACGAGGCCCGCAAGCTGGGCATCCCGATCATCGCCCTCGTCGACTCGAACGTCGACCCGGACCTCGTCGACTTCCCGATCCCGGCGAACGACGACGCGATGAAGTCGGTGGCCCTCTTCACGCGCGTCATCGCCGACGCCATCATCGAGGGCCAGAAGGCCGGCGCCATCGAGCGCGACGCGGCCGTCGCCGAGGCCCAGAAGCGGGCCGCCGACGACGAGAAGGCCGACGCCGAGGAGGCCTCCCAGGAGGAGGAGGTCACGACGATGGCCGACGCCGAGGCCGAGGCCAAGGTCGACGCCGCCCAGGCCAAGTCCGCCTCCTAAGGCACTCGCTCCGCTCGTCGGACGTGGGGCGTAGAGCGTGGGAGGACCCCGCCCTACGCCCCGTTTCGTTCCGACCGTTCCCACGACCTACGAACTACGACCCCACTCTCCCCATGGCTATTTCCGCCC
>CAXRFJ010000681.1:0-5660 GCA_964229475.1 Rubrivirga sp. | reverse complement strand
TAGGCGTAGCCGCCGAGCAGGACGATCCGCTCGGCGACGAGGTCGAGCGGCTCCTCGAGCTTCTCGGCGAGCTCGTCGTAGAGGAGGTGGAGCTGGTAGAAGTCCTTGCCCTTGACGTTCCAGTGGGCCTGCTTCGTCTGGGAGTACAGGTCGGAGGTCGCCGCGAGCGTCTCGTTGAGCATCGTGACGAGCTGGTGGCGGTCGTCCTCCGCGATGTCGAGGCGGGTGGAGTAGGGGATCTGCGCGGTCTTGCTCGTGTCGGCCATGGGAGGGGGGAGTGGGGAGGGGGCCGTCTTCAACCGGGCCCCGGGGGGGCAGATCCGTGAAGCCCCCGTGGCTCCGGGAGGGCCTGAGAGGCGCCCGCGTCTTCACCGGGTCGGCCCCGCCCCGGCGCTAGGTTCGGGGCAGCCGACTCCGATCCGATGAAGACCTTCGCCCTCCGCCCCGACCCCGACCGCCAGCCCGCCGACGCCCGCCAGCCGCCCACCGAGGCGGACCGCTCCGAGGCCGAGGCGCTCCTCGGCGGCCTCAACCCCGCCCAGGCCGAGGCGGCCCGGACCACCGAGGGCCCGGTCATGATCATCGCCGGCCCGGGCTCCGGCAAGACGCGGACGCTCACGCACCGGATCGCCTACCTGCTGGCGTCCAAGCAGGCGTGGCCGAGCCAGATCCTCGCGCTCACGTTCACCACCACGGCCGCCCGCGAGATGCGGTCCCGCGTCGTCGACCTCGTGGGCGACGAGGCCAAGGGCATGTGGATCGGGACGTTCCACTCCATCTTCGCCCGCGTCCTCCGCCGCGAGGCCGACCACATCGGGTTCTCGCGCGACTTCACGATCTACGACTCCGACGACACCGAGCGCCTCATCCGGGAGCTCATGACACGCTACGGGATCGACCCGAAGCGCGTCACGCCGCGGTCGGTGCGGAGCGCGATCTCGAGCGCGAAGAACGCCATGATCGGGCCCGACGAGTACGCCCGGCTGGCGGGCGACCCGTTCACCGAGGCGGCCGCCAAGCTGTACACCCCGTACAACGCGGCGCTGCGGAAGGCCAACGCGATGGACTTCGACGACCTCCTCGGCTGGCCCATCCGCCTGTTCGAGCAGCACCCGGACGTCCTCAAGGAGTACCAGCGGCGCTGGCGCTACGTCCACATCGACGAGTACCAGGACACGAACCGGACGCAGTACGTCCTGGCCAAGCTCCTCGCCGCGGCCCATCACAACCTCTGCGTCGTGGGCGACGACGCCCAGTCGATCTACGCCTTCCGCGGGGCCGACATCCAGAACATCCTCTCGTTCCAGAAGGACTACCCCGGCGCCAAGGAGATCCGGCTCGAGCAGAACTACCGGAGCACCCAGCGGATCGTCCGCCTCGCGGACGCCGTGATCAAGGGGAACTCGAAGCAGCTCGACAAGACGCTCTGGACCGACAACGACGAGGGCGACCCGATCGTCCTCATGGAGGCGCTCTCGGAGCGCGACGAGGCGCAGAAGGTCGAGCGGACGATCCGCGACATCCGCTCCCGGACGGGCATCTCGTGGAGCGACGTGGCCGTGCTGTACCGGACGAACGCCCAGTCGCGCTCGATCGAGGAGGCCCTCCGGCGCGGCGGCATCCCGTACCGGATGGTCGGCGGGACGAGCTTCTACCAGCGCTAGGAGATCAAGGACGCCCTCGCCTACCTCCGGCTGGCCGTCAACCCCACCGACGAGGCCAGCCTCCTCCGCGTCATCAACACGCCGACGCGCGGGATCGGGGCGAAGACGATCGACGGGCTCCGCGACTACGCGACCGAGCACCGCGTGGCGCTGTGGCAGGCCGTCCAGGACCCCGGCGGCGCCGGCCTCGGGGCCCGCGCGAGCAAGGCCGTCGAGGAGTTCGGGTTCCTCGTCTCGCGGTTCGCCTCGAAGGCCGGGACGGCCCCGGCCGACGAGCTGGCCCGCGAGTTCATCCAGGAGACCGGGCTGCTCCAGGACCTCCGCGACCAGAACACGCCCGAGGCCCTCGCCCGGCTCGAGAACGTCCACGAGCTGCTCAACGCCGTGGCCGAGTTCGCCGGGGGCGACCCGACCGGCGAGACGCGGACGCTCTCGGAGTTCCTCCAGGAGGTCTCGCTCGTCGCCGACGTCGACCGGCTCTCCGAGGACGAGAACCGCGTGACGCTCATGACGCTCCACGCCTCGAAGGGCCTCGAGTTCAAGGTCGTGTTCGTGACCGGGCTCGAGGAGGGGCTGTTCCCCCTCGCGAAGGCGGCGCAGGACGCGACCGAGCTGGAGGAGGAGCGCCGGCTCCTCTACGTCGGCGTGACGCGGGCCGAGGAGGCCCTCTTCCTGACCTACGCCCGGAGCCGGTACCGCTACGGCGACCAGCAGTCGAGCGTCCGCTCCCGGTTCCTCGACGAGCTCGACGGGGAGGACCTCCTGCGGACCGAGTCGGGCGGCAAGTTCGAGGGCCGGCGCGGCCGGTTCCAGACCTCAGACGGCGGGTTCGGCCAGTACGGCCAGATGGACCCCAACTACTGGAAGCAGTCGCTCCGGCCGGACGGCGGGCCGACGCGCCGGACCAAGACCGTCGAGCCGGCCCGCGGCGAGCGGACGGTCGTCTACGACGAGGGCGAGGCCGCCATCGTCCCCGGCGTCCAGGTGTACCACAAGTCGTTCGGCAACGGCAAGGTCATCTCGATCGAGGGGGCCGGCGAGCGGGCCGCGGCGACGGTCCACTTCAAGTCGGTCGGGATGAAGAAGCTGAAGCTGGCGTTCGCCCGGCTCCAGGTGGTCGGGTAGATGGCGGCCGGGCCGGACCCGCGCGACCGGGTCACGCCGACGGCGTTCCGGATCGCGCCCGAGCTCCTGGGCGTCCGCCTGGCGTCGCCCGCGCGGCGGGCCGCGGCGCTGGGCGTCGACCTCCTGCTGGCGGGCGTCGTCGCGGCGCTCGGCGGGCCCGGGGCGGCGGCCCTCGCGGCGGCCGTCCTGTTCGTCCTCGTGGCGATGCGCCGGGGCAGCCGGCACCCGCTCCGGCGCGCGGTCCGCGGCGCGTTCGTGTTCGTCGGCGCCCTGATCCTGTTCGGCGTCGCCTACGGCCTCATCGACTCGGGGGGCGACTCGCTCGAGAGCTACGGCGGGCCGGGCTCGGACGCGAGCTACGCCTACGGGCCCCGGGACCTCGGCGACGTCCCCGGCCTCCCCGACCTCGGCGACGGGCGCCCCGAGGCGGAGGCGGCGGACACGCTCTCGGCCGAGGGCCGCGCCGCCGCGGCGCGCGACCTCCGGGCCCTCGCCGACGCGCTCGCGGCCGGCGACACGCTCGCCGTCGACAGCCTGCGGGACGCCGTGACGCCCGCCGTGGCCGGCGCCGAGCTCGCCCGGCTCCGCGCCCGCAACGACGCGCTCGACGACCGCGCCGACGCCCTCGGCGACGAGGTCGGCCGCCTCCGCGAGGCGCTCGACGCGCCCAGCTTCCTGCGCTCGGCCCGCGCCCTCGGCGCCGACTTCGGGCTCACGCTCGGGTGGATCGGCGTCTACTTCACGCTCGTGCTCGGGGGGTGGGGCGGCTACACGCCCGGCAAGCGGCTGCTCGGGATCCGCGTGGTCCGCCTCGACGGCCGGCCGCTGTCGCTGTGGCACGCGTTCGAGCGGTTCGGCGGGTACGCGGCCGGCGTCGTCACGGGGCTCGTCGGGTTCGCCCAGATCCTGTGGGACCCGAACCGGCAGGGCGTCGAGGACAAGATCGCCGGGACCGTCGTGATCCGGATGGCGGACGCGCGGACGCCGCTCCGGGGGGAGGCTCCACCGGATCCTGTCGGCGGAACCGCTTCCGAGTTCTGACGCGGGGCGCCGGCCGTGCGACCTTGCGGTCCCCCTCTCCGCGCACCGCTCCGATGGCGAACACGTCGCTCGACAAGGACAAGATCAAGGTCCTCCTCCTGGAGGGCATCCACCAGAACGCCGTCGAGACGTTCGCCGACGCGGGCTACCGCCACGTCGAGCGCCTGAAGGGGACCGTCGAGGAGGCCGACCTCCCGGCCCTCGTCCGCGACGTCCACTTTCTCGGCATCCGGTCGCGGACGCAGCTGACGGCCGAGGTGCTGGCGGCGGCGGAGAAGCTGGTCGCTGTCGGCGCGTTCTGCATCGGGACGAACCAGATCGACCTTGAGGCGGCCAGCCGGCGCGGCGTGGCCGTGTTCAACGCGCCGTTCTCGAACACGCGGTCGGTCGCCGAGCTCGTGCTCGCCGAGGCGATCCTCCTGCTCCGCGGCGTGCCCGAGAAGAACGCGAAGGCCCACCGCGGCGAGTGGGCCAAGAGCGTCGGGACGAGCCGCGAGATCCGGGGCAAGACGCTCGGGATCGTCGGCTACGGCAACATCGGGAAGCAGCTGTCGGTCCTGGCCGAGGGCCTCGGGATGCGCGTCCTGTTCCACGACACGGCCGACGTGCTCCCGCTCGGCAACGCCGCCGCGGTGCCCGCCCTCGACGACCTCCTCGCCGAGGCCGACGTGGTCACGCTCCACGTCCCGGACACGGAGCGGACGCGCGGGCTCATCGGCGAGGGCCAGATCGCGCTCATGAAGGAGGACGCCGTGCTCATCAACGCCTCGCGCGGGACGGTCGTCGACCTGGAGGCGCTCGCGGCGGCGCTCGACGGCGGCCTGCTCGCCGGCGCCGCCGTCGACGTCTACCCGACCGAGCCGAAGTCGAACGACGACCCGTTCGCGACGCCGCTCCAGGGCGTCGACCGCGCGCTCCTCACGCCGCACGTCGGCGGCTCGACGGTCGAGGCGCAGCAGAACATCGGGGCCGAGGTCGCCGGGAAGCTCGTCCGCTACAGCGACAACGGGAGCACGGCGACGTCGGTCAACTTCCCGGAGGTCACGCTCCCGCCGCACCCCGACTGCCACCGGATCCTCCACGTCCACCGCAACGTGCCGGGCGTGATGGCCGCCGTCAACCGCGTTTTTTCCGACCTCGGCGCCAACGTCGACGCGCAGTACCTCCAGACGCGCGGCGAGCTGGGCTACGTCGTGACGGACGTGGACCAGCGGGCGTCGGAGGAGGCGCAGGCCGCGCTCCGCGAGGTCGAGGGGACGATCCGCACGCGCGTCCTCTTCTGATCGGGCCGGGCGCCCCGCCGGGCGTGGGCCAGCGGGCAGAGGGGCGCGCGTAGCTTCGCGCGCGCCTCGCCTCGCCGCCGATGCCCCGCCTCCTCCTCCCGCTCGCCCTCGTCGTGCTGGCGGCCACCGCCCGCGCGCAGCCCTCCGGCGCCGACCGCCTCCGGGGCTACGCGGAGCGGGGCGACGGGTTCGTCTTCGTGTTCGCCCCGGCGCTCTACGGCGTGACGCCCGATCGCGTCGCGGTGACCGGCCCGTTCCGCGCGTGGAGCACCGACGACGCGGACGCGGCCTGGGCGCTCGCGCCCGAGGGCGACGTGTGGACGCTGCGGGTCGAGGACCCGGAGGCCGCCGGCCTCGGCCCGTCGACCCCGTTCAAGTTCCGCGCCGACGGCCGCTGGCTCGACCCGCCCGCCGAGGCGGCCAACGTCGCGGGCGGCAAGCTGGTCTACCGGTACGGGGAGGCCGCCCCGCGGCTCGTCGCGGAGATGCGGGGGCCGGACCGCCTGTGGGTCGCGTTCGAGGGCGTCGAGCGGCCGACGGACCCGGC
>CAXRFJ010000680.1:0-2699 GCA_964229475.1 Rubrivirga sp. | reverse complement strand
CACGAGCTCGCCCATCGTCACGGCGTCGCGGAAGGCCGGCTCGCGGTAGTGATCCGCCAGGCTGGCGCCCAGCGCGGCGACGTGCTCGGGCGGCGCGATGAGGTCCTCCCGCATGACGGCCATCAGCTCGTCGTAGCGCGTGTGGAGCACGCGGAGGCGGCCGGCCATGAGCGCCCGCTCCTCGCGCTGGTACTGGTCGACGGTCGTCTCGGTGAGGTGCTCCAGCCCGAACTTGATGATGGCGTTGTTGGCCGGGAAGAACTGCGGGAGGTAGACCTGCTTGCGCGGGTGGTGGCTCTGCTGGTCGAAGTCGATCGCCCGCATCCGGTAGTGGAGCTTCTCGAAGTCCGGCGTGATGTCGACGACCCAGTTCCCGGCGTGCATGTCGCCCAGGAGCCGGACGAAGCACCGCTCGTTGAACTTGACGAACTCCTTGGCCAGCCGGACCTGGTCGAACCGGTTGTCGGGCAGGTTCTCGCGGATGAACGCGTCGCCGGGGATCCCGATGACGTGCTCCTCGATGATCGTCTGGTCGCGGAGGTCGGGCCCGTCGACGCGGACGAGGAAGTTGAGGAGGTTCGGCGAGAGGATGTGGGCCAGCTCGAGCCCGTAGACCCGCGAGGCGTCGGCGCGCTTGACGTAGAAGTAGTCGAAGTTCTCGTTCAGCCGGTTCACGATCCGGACGCGGAACGGGAGCGTGTTGCCGTAGAGGCAGAGGTCGACGCGGTCGATGTAGAGGTGCTCGACGGTCGAGAGGTCGCCGGCCGACTTGAGGAGCGCGTACGTCGTGCGGAGCTGGTGGTGGATCTCGGCCTGCTCGGTGTGGCCGTAGTAGACCGTGCTCCAGAGCGTGTCGTCGCCGTGCTCGTCGTAGAGCGGGGCCTGGCCGGCGTAGCGCGCGAGGTCGTCGTAGCGGACGCCGCCGTCGACGAGCCGGCCGTACTCGTGGAGGAAGTCGCAGAGGTGGTCGGAGACCGGGTAGGCCGGCTTCTTTCGGGAGATCAGGTTGCGGACGGGCTCCACGGGCGCGGGGGCGGGATCGTGCGCCTACGCCGCCGCCCCGCCGAGGTCCCGCCCGCGTGACTCCGCCCACCTCGACGCCGAGGCGGGGGGAGCCGGCCGCTACTCGCACGTGATGGTGTCCGACTCGACGATCGGTGCGGGGAGCGACGGGGCGAACAGGCTATGGTCGTCGGGCGACTGGGCCAGGACGGCGAAGATGCGCGCGGCGACCTCGGCGCTCACCGTCTCGCCGACGGCGGCGCCCTCGAGGTGCGAGTGGAGCGTCTCGTCGATCAGCACCTCGTGGCCCGGGTTGATGCCGCCGCCCTGGCTGCCGACCGTCACGAGGTAGTCCGTCTTCTGCGAGTCGAAGAGGGCCTGGAGGCCGGTCTCGCCCACGAGCCCCGCGCCGAACTGGAGCGTCGTGGCGGCGAGCGACACCGGCGTCGGCTCGGCCTCGGTGACGAGCTGGTAGAGGAAGTCGGCGAGCGTGCCCCACCCGAAGTCGGGCGCGAGGCTGTCGTAGTGCCACGCGCGGACGGTGTGCGTCGGGACGTGCGTCGCCTTCAGCCCCACGAGCGCGTCGCTCCCCGGGCACAGCGCGTCGACGGCGCCCGACCACACGTCGAGGCCGAGCCCGTCGACGACGGCCATGAACCCGTCCGAGACGTCGGGGATATCGTTGTCCCGCATCTGGATCGTCAGCCACGCGATGGGCGAGCCGAAGTGGGGTGTCCCCACGGTCACGAGGGCGTAGACGTCGCCCTGCCCGAACGTGTCGGGCCGGCGGTAGTCCCGCCCGCGGTCGGCCCCGACGTACTGGCGCGTGACGAGGCCGCCCATGCTGTGGGCCACGACGGCCACCTGGGTGACCGCGATCCCGCGCGCCTGGAGCGCCTCGCGGACGCTCCGGACCTCGTCCCGCATCATCCCGCCGAGGCCGTCGAACGCCTCGGCCGACCGCGCGGCGTAGTCGGCCGTGAAGATCTCGAAGCGGGGGTCGGACCCGGTGTAGGCGGGGCCCCACGCCTCGGGGCCGGACCACATCCCGTGCGTCAGCAAGACCGGCGGGCGCCGGAGCAAGACCGTCGCCTCGCGCTCGGACGGCTCGGACGCGTTCGGCATTTGATAGTGGGCGCGGAGCGTGAGCTGGTGGTCGGTGGCGCCGGCCGGCACCAGGGCGGGCGGCGGCGTGTAGAGCGCGACCGCGACGGGCCCGGACTCGGTCATCGTCCACTCAGCCGAGACCGTCGCCGCGCCGCTCTCGGTGGGGATGGCCTCACCGAGTCCGGGTGTCAAAAACCCGCCGTCGGCGCCGCCCGCGTCGAGGGTGAACGTGACCTCGCCCTCGGGCGCCTCGCTCAGCCCGATGAGCCGGGCGCGGAGGAGGAGTACGCTGAGCCCGTCCGCCGTCGTCGCGATCCGGTCGTGCCCGCCGACCGCCAGCCGGCCGAGGTCGTCGGTGAGCGAGACCGTCCACGAGTCGTAGTCGTCGTGATTCGGCCCGGGCGTGGCGTCGACGAAGTCGGGGCGGTTGGCGTCGACGACCTGGAAGACGAACTGGCCCGCGTGCGCGGCGAACGTGAACGCCGGCGGGTCGCAGCCGCCCTCGCCCGCGTACAGGACCGACGCCTCGACCTGGTAGCCGCCTTCGCGCTGGCCGAGCGTGAGCGCGACCTCGGCCTCGAGGCCGGCGT